>NZ_CP007056.1:300000-573680 GCF_000517625.1 Halostagnicola larsenii XH-48
ATCTATCTCGAGAACAGACAGACGATGTACGACCGATTGTTACTGCCGACCGACATGAGCCCCGGTGTCGACCGAGCAATCGAGCACGCGATCGATGC
Organism: Halostagnicola larsenii XH-48; assembly: GCF_000517625.1. Lineage (GTDB taxonomy): Archaea > Halobacteriota > Halobacteria > Halobacteriales > Natrialbaceae > Halostagnicola > Halostagnicola larsenii. The sequence goes on from NZ_CP007056.1 coordinate 300,099, forward strand.
TGCCGAACGGTACGACGCCGAACTGCACGTCCTGTATGTCGTGGACGCCGACGCGTACAGTTCCTATCCGGACGACGAGTACGTCCACGAGTTCGAAGGCCTCGAGCACGCGCTCGAGCAGGCCGGTCGCGACGCAGTCGAGTCGATCATCGAACGGGCGTCCGATGCCGGACTCGAGACGGTAAGCGAGATCCGACACGGCGTTCCGCACGAGGAAATCCTCGAGTACGCCGACGAAGTCGAAACCGGGCTCACGGTCGTCGGAACGAAAAACCGGTCCGGAGATTATCGACGACTGCTCGGCAGCGTGGCCGAGCGCGTTGCTCGACTATCGGACCAACCCGTTACGGTCGTGAAGACGCCCGTCGACGGGGAGTGATTGTCGCTCCGAACACAGCACGGTGAGGCTCTCGAGACAGCGAAACCTTCTGCGCGGTCTGACCCAAACGGCAATAGGCGCCGTACTCGAGCGATTTTTCGGATCCCAACACGCTTAATAGTCAATATACCTGATGATTTTTTCGATGCCCTCCACAACCAATATCGACCGACCAGAGGAGGCGCTCGCTGTCGCAAACCGGTACCATAGACGCGAACGCACTCTGACTGTGGTTGTCGCCGTCGTCGCCGTGTCACTGTACCTTGGCGTGTACTATGTGACGTCACTACTACCCGCGGTCGTTACAGCAGTTGTCTTGCTCGTCACCGTACGGGCTCCGCTCCTCCAGCCACGCGGAACGTATCGACTCAAGTCTGATGATGACCCGGAAGCGGTCGTCGACGCGTTCACTGGTCCGACGCCACCAGTACTCGCATTTAACTGGGGAATCGCAGACGAGATTACCACTCGAGAAGAAGAGGTCACGTACCATGTATCGTACCTCTTGGGCCTGCGATCCGCTGAAATGGACGTTCAGAGAGAGATAGATCATACTCAAAACGGCCGTCACCGTGTCACGTTGGAGATTACAGCGAACGACAAACCGTGGGCGACATACACGGCAACGATCAGTCAGAAAGACGGCGAGACGAGCATCGATGTGGAGTACATATCGAACCAGCGCTTCGGGCTACAGCACGTCCCGAACCAGTTCTTCGGGGAACGATACCGCGAGGATGCGCTCACGGCGCAGGGATACACGGTTCTCGAGCGTGAGTCGCACTTCGGAATTTGAATAACACAGTTGATGGCGTTACGCTCGTCACCGGAGGTATCGTTCTTCCCGAGAACGACAGGCCTGATACCTTCAGCACTCAGTACGGATCAAGCAGGTTCTGCTCCGAACGGTTGACGAACCGCACTGGCACAGCTACAAGGGTTGAGAAGGCCAGCCACAACATCTGTAACTTGATACTACCACAAATTGCATTCAATGACAGATAATACATAAATGTAACTGTGTGATTTATGTTTCAACGTTCGAACCAGAATGAATATTCTCACTACCACCGAAGCGTGAGGCGTATCATGGTTGAGAGACGAACCAACAGATCACAGCGAACTGAATCGGAGACAAACGAATCGGCATACTCTCGCCGTCAGGCAATCCGCGTCGGTACTGGGGTAGCGACAGCGGCGGTCGGTATTGCGGCGTTCGGTGGACAGGCCGCTGCACACTTTCCGACTGACCTCGAGATCGCGGTCCGGCCGAACTGTGACATCGCACGAATCGATTTGGAAAATCGTACCCTGATTCCAGTCGCGGTCTTCCAGACCGACGAGTTCGATCCGGTGAACGAACCGGTTCAGTACCGGTTTGGCGAACCGGATACTGTTAGTGATGGTGAGGGGGCTCGACCGGTCGACGACGGATTCTCTGTTGATTTGAACGGAGACGGTCGGACGGACCTGCTGATGTTCTTCCCAACCGCCGAAACTGACCTCGATGGCGACGACTCGGAGGCACGTCTCGAGTGGGAGCGCACCGAAGACGGCCGGCATGGACTCGCCGGAACAGCGTCGGTTACGATCATTGAATAATAAAATACGCGATAAGTACAGGGAGGAAAATGTGCACTCACCGCGAGCGAACGAAGTGAGTGAGCGGGCCGACGACCGACCCGAAAGACGCGGCGTTATGCGGGTGGACGAGCGGTGAAGCCGCGAGTCGAGGAGTGTGGAGTGCTTTTCATCAACGCTAACCTGGAGCTTCGCTCCTGTGAGGTCGACGGCGTGCGCACGACTCCGCGATTTGTGGCATCACGAAACGGCGAAGCCGTTTCGAACGACTTCGTGCCGACTGCCCGGGGAACCGTTGGACACTCGCTGCCCAAAAGAGCGAAACGCGCTTTTTTGAGGATTTTGCCGAGAAACTGAGCGTCAGCGAGGGAGCACAGAGCAAAAGGTTGATCGGCATAGTTACGTCCAATATTGATAAAACATTTACTGGTTCTCCAGAGACTGGAATTTGTATGGTACACTGCCCTGAATGTGAACACGAGATAGCCGAGGAATCGGATGTCGAGTTCAAAGATTTGGACGCAGAGATGGCGGGTCTCATTCGGTCTTCCAAACGGTTCTACGTCGTCGCCTGCAACAATTGTGGAGTAGCAATCGGTAGCGGTGTCGCCGGTGGCAGCTGAGTGTAACTACCAAAACCACAGATAGTGAGTAGATCGGGACGAATTTTCCGTATCAGCCCTCATCGTTTTTGTGATTGGCGGGCTTGCCAATACACATGGCCCCTGTGAGCAACAACGAAAGCGGTGTTTTCGATATCGGTGGCGACCTGTCAGTCAATCGGCTGGGGTTCGGGGCGATGCGGATTACCGGCGAGGATATTATCGGTCCCCCAGACGACCAGCAGAAGGCGATGGATGTCGTCCGTAGAGCCGCCGAACTCGAGGTCGATTTCTTCGATACCGCAGATTCCTACGGCCCTGGGGTCAGCGAGCGACTGCTCGGTGAGGCACTTGGCGACGATGGCGACGTAGTCATCGCTTCGAAGGCCGGACTGCTCCGACACCGCAACGGAGACTGGCTCCCACACGGGGATCCGGACTACCTGAAAAACCAGGTTCTCTGTAGCCTCGACAGACTCCAGACCGAGACCATCGACCTATACCAGTACCATCGCCCGGATCCCGATACCGACTTCGAGGCGTCCGTACACGCCTTCGCCGAGATGAAAGACGCCGGCCAAATCGACCACGTCGGCCTCTCGAACGTTTCTACCGAACAACTGGAAACTGCGATGGATATCGTCGATATTGCGACGGTCCAGAACCGATACAACGTCGGCAACCGGGACGACGAGGACGTCCTACAGGCGTGCGAGGAGTACGGAATCGGGTTTATTCCCTGGGGGCCGATGTACACGGTCGGCGAAGACGACGTTAGTGGCGGGTTAGAAGACGTCGCCGACAATCACGACGCAACTCCCCGACAGGTTGCACTCGCGTGGCTTCTCCACCATTCGGACGTGACGCTCCCCATCCCCGGAACCTCGAGTCCCGAGCACCTCGAGTCGAACGTCGCCGCGTCACAGATAGCGCTGACCGACGATGATCTGGCCACGTTGAACGGTATCGATCCACAGAACTGATCGAGAGGTTCTCTGTGCTCTCGGAACGAGGAAAGGTAACCGCGGTCATCGGTGTTAGAGGCGCAGTAGCGTCCGACTCTGCGTACCATATTCGACATGACCAAGCCTTACTTATGTGCGTCACTACTGCCCACGTACATCTATGGAACGCCAGTCGGGCATCGTTCGCGTCGACCTCTCCGCACGGTCGGTGACAAGCGAGCCAGTTCCCGACTCGTGGCGCAGGAAATACGTCGGTGGCAAAGGACTGGGCGCACGCTACCTTTTCGACGAACTCGAGGCGGGAACCGACCCGTTGAGCGAGAGAAACGTCCTGCTGTTTCTGATCGGCCCGCTCACCGGCTACCTGCCGAGCGAGCAGCGCTACGTCGTGGTGACGAAATCGCCTCAGACGGGGACCTTCCTCGACTCCTACGCCGGTGGGTCGATAGCCGGACGACTGGCCGGATCGCTCGGCGATCACGCGGGGATTCTCGTAACCGGCCGCGCGTCCGAACCGGTCACGCTCTCGGTGACGGGCGGCGACGTCACGATCGAATCCAGCTCGGAGCTGTGGGGACTCGACGCCGCCGAAGTCGACGAGCGATTTCCCGACGCGGCGACCGCTTGTATCGGACCCGCCGGCGAACACGGCGTGACCTACGCCACGATCGCCTCGGACGGCGGCGACCACCACGCGGGTCGGGGTGGTGCCGGCGCCGTGATGGGCACAAAACGACTCAAAGCGATCGTCGCTCGCGATGGCCCGCCAGAACTTACCGATCGGCTTCGAGTGCTCCGAGCAAAGTACGAACGGGCATACGCGGAAAACGAAACCGGGCGGTGGCAAGCAACGAGCGAAACGCTCGAGACGGTCGACTTCGCGAACGAGGTCGGCGTCCTCCCAACGCACGGCTGGCAGGCGAGCCGATTCGACGGTGCGGACGAGATCGGTATCTCGGCAGCGCGGGCGGCCGCCCACGAACGCGAACGGGCCGACGACGCCGTTCCGGGCGGCTTTCGCGTCGACGGCGACGAGGGCGAGAGCGTTCCCCGCGGATCGACGCCGATTTCGCTCGGCGCGGGACTCGGCATCGACGACTTCGACGCCGTCGCGACGCTGGGATGGATCTGCGATCGACTCGCACTCGACGTTATCTCGAGTGGGAACGCCGTCGCGTGGGCAATTCGGGCGAGTAAGGAGGGACACATCGATCGAGACCTCGAGTTCGGCGACGATGCGGCTGCTCGGGACCTCATCGAAGAAATCGCAACGCGGTCGACGGAACTGGGAGCGGTGCTCGCCGACGGCGTGGAAGCGGCCGCCGACGAGTACGGTGGCGACGATTTGATCCCGACGGTCAAAGGAATGGATCTTCCGTCGTACGATCCGCGCGGCGCGACGGCGATGGCACTCGCATACGCGACGAGCGATCGCGGTGCGTGTCACCGACGCGCCCGGCCAGTCGAAGCCGAAGCGCTCGCCCCGAGAGTCTGGACCACCGACGAACGCGTCGATGCGGTTGTCACCGAACAGAACAGACGCGCAGTGCTCTGGAGTCTCGTCGCCGACGACTTCCTCGGAGACTCGCTCGCCGAAGACCTCGGGGTCGAATGGCTCGAGGCGGTCGGCCGCGAGTACGAACGCGAAGAGCTCGCGCGAGTCGGCAAGCGGATCTGGACCCTCGTTCGACTGTTCAACGTTCGTGAGGGGTTCGACCGCGCCGACGACGAACTGCCCGCGGTGGTGACCGAACCACCCGAATCCGGACGACACGACGATTACGCGGTCGATCCGGCCGAGTTCGAGGCGATGCTCGAGTCGTACTACGAGTATCGGGGGTGGGATCAGGAAGGGCGACCAACCGAATCGATGGTTCGACGGCTCGGTATTGACGGGGATCTCGAAGACGTTGCGGTTTCAGGTCCTGAGTGAGCGGATCGGACCGGCGACGACGGATCAGTTCCTGAAAATTTCGATGGCGAGGATCCCTAGGGTTTCGGGGAGGCTTTCTGCAGCGACGTTTCGGCGATGTTCCCGCCGTAGTCGGCACAGCGAGAGAGCGAATCGAGGATCAACCCGACGGACTGGGCTCGGACCGGATCCACGTCGCGGAGCATGTCGTCGATCTGCCGGTTGTGCTCGTCTATCTCGAGGACAGATTCGAGCGCGTCATGACCGAGCGTGGTTGCTTTCGATCCGTCGTCGGTCAACAGCGCGTCCATCGATTTTTCGATGATATCGGCGGCGTCCCGATAGAGTTCGAGAAAGCCATCCGCAACCTGCTCGGGAAGGTCCTCGAGTTTGAGCGCGAGTTCGCTGATTTTGACCGCGTGGTCGGCGATCCGCTCGAGCTGGCGGGAACTCGAGTGGTAATCGAAACAGTCCTCGCGCGGGACGCCCAGTTCCTCGGCCGCTCGGGGCGAACGCAACGTCGCGCGAAATATTCGCGAGACGGCGAGCCAGAGTCGGTCGATGTCGTCGTCGCGATCGATCACGTCGCGTGCGATATCGTCGTCGTTCTCGACGAGCGCCGTCACCGCGTCTTTGAGCATCGACGTGGCGATCAACCGCATGCGAGTAACCGCGTCGAGAATCGACAGTTCGGATGAATCGAGTAGATCCTGTACGACGACCTGATCCGTCTGTTCTTGCACGACTTCGACCCCGATCAGTCCTTGAATCGCGCTCCGAATCGCTCGTCGCTGTTCCGTCGAAATCTGACTCGACTCGAGTCTGATAATGTCGAACCCGCTAACGTACATCGTCAACACCGCTCGAACGAGTCGTTCGCCCTCGAGAGTCGAAATCTCGAGTGAGCCCTCCTGATGATCGCCATCAGTCTGCGGTGTGACGATCAGGGTATCGTCTTGGGAGTAAATTTCGACGGTCGTCCCGCTGCTGACGCCGTTTTCGGTCGCCCAGGTTTTTGGAAGCGAAACAGTGTAGGTCGATCCACCGGTCACCTGAATCTTCCGCGTTTCCATATGATTCGTCGTTGACGGATGGAATATAAATAAGTATTCATCTATAGAAATTGGAAAAGCTATTCTAAGAGCGTGTACGCGACTATTTTTCCGTTTTAGAATATAGTATATGGGACCGATTCAATGAGTGACATTGTTATATATAGAGATATTTAGTTCGGTGTCCAGTATATGGCCTTCTGTTGGACTCGTCTCATTTGATTCGACACGCCAGACGACACAGCCGTATGGAGAGGTCGTGAGCCAACGGCGGAGCTATGGATCGCTCCTAGAAAGGAAATTGTAGCGCATCGGCGTAGCTTTTCTTGGATGAATCCCGATACCCCAACTCACGGCTCATTCCAGGCCAACGGTGCCGGAACGGTCTCAGCGAACCGCGTTACCGAGAGCACCCACTCGGAGTTCCAGGCTGAATCCGATCACACGTACACCTGTCCACTGTGTACGTTCATCGACGACTCACAGCAAACCGTTTACGAACACCTGTTGAGTAGCCACCGAAAACGGGCGATCAGCACCGCACTCTTTGAAAGCCACGTCGATCCACAACCCTGATCGACGCGTTCATCCCTCGAGTCGCCGTGACGCGGCCGTCGTGAACTGAAAACTTCCACGGAAACGACGCCCCGTTGCAGGTTACTGGTCCTGGGCTCTGTTAAAATCATTAGCACATGATAGGTTTGCACCCTGTACGGGAAGTACAGGTTAAGTAGGTAACGAGGCAGCAATCAACTCCACAGATAGCTATCAAGAGCAGCGTGCTGAATATTGAGGATACGTTCCGCACAGAGGCTCCGTTTGTTTCACGTCAACGACGAGGGACCAACTGCTCAGTAGACCTACGTACTGCGCACATACGATATCGATATCTCGGAGTTTCCTATTTTGATAGAGTTTGACGGATACGTTCTACTATTGTTTCCTCATCGGTCATTTCAACTGTTTCTTTCCCGCCATCTCCCATCTTTTCTCTCGTGTCTCCACCATCGTCTTCCTCATCTTCGAACATTTCACCAGTCTCCTCATCGCCTTCTCCGAACGTCCCGCCTACTTCATCGCCATCTTCTTCGACCATCTCAGCTGTCTCCTCACTACCCTCTTCGACCATCTCGCCTGCCTCTGCACCACCTTCTTCGATCATCTCAGCTGTCTCCTCACCACCTTCTTCGAGCATCTCGCTCGCCTCTTCACCACTTTCTTCGACCATCTCACCGATCTGTTTACTTCCCTCTTCGATCTGATCGCTGAGTCCCTCGCTGGTCTCTCTAATTCGATTGGCGACGTTCCCCGTCGTTTCCTCCGTCTTTTCTGCTACTTTTTGACCACCCTTCTGGACTTGATCAGCCGCGCCGTGGGTCATCTCTCCCGTATAATTTTTGACCGTATTAGTGACTCCATGACTCTGTTTTGAGGAGCCGTCGTCCTCAGAACGGATCTTTTCTCTTGCTGGACCTAACCAATCTCGGAGCACGTAACCAAGGCCGATGAGAGTGACTACATCAATTAGACGGGGACGAGATCTCCCCTCCTCAGTAGTCATTCTCTCCTCATCGCTGGTCGCTATTTCCTCCTCGCTTGTCGTTTTCTCTTCGTGTCTGGTCGTCCCCCCGTGTGCGGTCGTCATGTCTGGCTTATTTGACATCAATTAATATCATTGACCCCTATAGACAGTATACTTCGGCCAGCATCAGCAAGTCGGAAAAATGGCGGCTAGACCGCTATTACCTAAACAATATGTGGAGGATAATAGAAAGTATGGGATACATACTAGAGAAACAAACACGTATGTTCACTTGTAAGGGACTGTCCAATCTGAACGGGATCGACGTACCGCTGGTTGGCCAATTGGTGAGCAGTACACGCTATGCACTGTGCATTCACTCTTCCACACTGATCGCCTCTCAGATCGTGTCACATTCGCGCCCTATATTCAGCACGACTCTGTCAACATCCCCTTCATCAGATAGATGTGATCGCGTTAGATTCGCATCTGTAGTGTTCATGTGTCTCACGCTAAGATACGTCTGAATAATCGGAATTCAACAGAGCCTGGTCCCGAGTACGTTTGATTTCTGCGGATACCTCCGCTGCGTATGAATTCCCTTCGCATACGTCACGTAGTAGCGATAGAACCCAACCGATACGTCCGGTTCAGAACCATCCGTACTACTCAATAGAACAACTAGAAGCGGCTATGTGCCGTTCAGTCGTTGTCTCGAGTACCCAGGTCCCAACCATGAACGAACCCTCGAGCGAGTACGACACGGCTAGTGTTCGAGAACGATTGCAGCGGGCCGCTCGATACTCGACCCGCTCGATCGAACTCGACGCAATCGTCGTCCGATACGAAACGCAGTCCGATCGGTGTACGATAACGCCGCGAGAGTGCGCCGACGACAATCGGCTTACCACGTGGCTCTCAGCGGATGTCGACGCGTTCGTCGATCTCGAGGACGCGCGGTGATTCCGATCAGCACGGATTCGACGGCCCAGTTTTGACCGGTGGTCTCGAGAACGAATCGATAGTGCTCGAGAGAGCAGCGATTCTGCCACCGTGACAGCTACAACTCGAGAATGCCCTCAAAAACTCGGATAGAGGTGTAATTCATTCAATCGGGCCTGTAAAACAGCGGACATACTGGTGTCGAGGCCGGTTGAAACACACCGATCTGGGACGCCAGCTTCGGCGTACAAGCCAGTTCACGAGAACAAGTCCGGCTATCGTAAACACTATGGCCCATTTAGGATTACATAGTAATACAAACCATGGCCAACAACGAGAACGACAAACCAGTGCTGATCGCGGGGGCCGGGCCGGTCGGGATGAGCGCCGCGCTGGCACTGCACGCACGGGGAATCGACACCGCAATTCTCGAGGCCGAGTCGGCTGATCGGGACAGAGACGGGAGTCGCGCCATCTACGTCCACGGGAGCACCCTTCGAACGCTCGAGCGCGTCCACCCCGGGCTGGGAACCGATCTGGTCGACGAAGGGCTCGTCTGGCCGACCCGTCGCACGCTCTATCGCGGCAAGGAAGTCTTCAATCGGACGTACGACTCGCCCGGCGGCAGCGGCGACATCCCTCACTTCACCAGCGTTCCGCAGGTCGTCACCGAGGCGTACATGCACGACGCCCTCGAGGAGGTGGGCGTCGACATCCACTGGGATTCGGCGGTCGAAACCGTCGAGTCGTCGGCCGACGGCGTTCGCGTCGAGACGGCCGACGGCAGCGAGTGGCGGACCGAGTACCTCATCGGAGCCGACGGCGGCGGCTCGACCGTCCGCAACGAAATCGGCGCGAACTTCGAGGGTGACCAGTCCGAGAACGCCTTCCTCATCGCCGATATCGAAGAGGAGGGCGGCCACGCCGAAGCCGACCTCGAGCGGTTGTTCCACTACGACGCGCCCGAAACCGACGGCCGGAACGTCCTGCTCGTCCCCTTTACCGGCGGCTGGCGACTCGACATCCAGTGTCTCGAGGGCGACGATCCGGAGGAACTCAAAAGCGACGAGCGGATGAAAGAATTCATCCGCGACGTGATGGGCGAGGAGTACGTGGACAACCTCAAGTGGGTCTCGACGTACTACTTCCTGCAAGTGATGGCCGACACCTTCGTCGACGACCACCGCCGGGTGCTCCTGGCCGGCGAAGCCGCCCACCTGCTGGCCCCGTTCGGCGCCCGCGGCATGAACTCGGGGATCGCCGACGCCGACGAAGCGGCCTCGGCCATCGCCGTCGCCCTCGGCGCGCGCACCGACGCAGTCGCTCGCGATGAAATCGAACTCTACGCGGCACGACGCGAGACAGCCGCCGAGTACAACCTCAACGCCGCAGGACAGGCCCTCGAATACCTGCAGGGAGAAGATCCGGTGACGGTCCTTCGCAAGGAGGCGGCCGCGTCGCTGGCGGATCATTTCGAAGCGGCGGGCGAGTGGCTCGACGACGCTCCCTACGGCCCGCACGGCTCGCCGCCGATCGTCTCGACCGGCAACTACTGATTCCGCTCTGGTAGACGGCTATCCGGCCTGTCCGAGGAATGTAGTTGGACCCCTCGAGGGAACGATCGTCTAGTCCTGGGAGACAGCGACGGTAGCTCACAGTATCGGTTGTGTCGAAGTTGTTGGTTTTCATGGATAACCGGTGTTTGTTTGGATCGTACAAAAAGCGAAGACAGTGATGGGAACTTTTATGCCGATTTGTTCTCGCGTTTTACGCGAACGATGGGAAATCGTCCAAATCGTCGATCCTTTCTCACGCTAACCGGTGTCAGTGCAACGGCTGCTATCGCTGGCTGTTCCGACCTCAACTCCATCTCTCAGGATGGATCAGATGGAGACGACGGGTCGAATGGACCGCTTACGATCCGGGTCCAACCCGACCAGGAGAAACTCCAGTCGCTACAGGAGGACCTGCAGGCCGAAGTCGAAGCGGGTGAGACCGAGCAAGCCGAAGCACAGGAGAAACTCGAGGCGCGGCAGACAGAACTAACTGAAGAGGCGGCGACCGCGTACGAACAAGCGGCATCGAACGACGATTCGATCTCCGTCGAAGACGCCGAAGCGGAGTACGGTCTCCTTCGCGTCAGCGCACCTGCGGATTCGCTGGTCGAAGACCTCCAGAACGGAGAAATTGGGGGAATACTTCCAGCGGCCTATTACGATCAGTACCTCGCCCAACAAGAACGACAGGAACAACAACAAGAGCTCCAAGAGGAGGTTATGGAGCAACAAGAAAGCGAGAACGAAACGAACGAGTCGAGCGAAACCGGAACAGAAAACGAATCGTCCGAGTAAGCGGTCATACGGATACGTGAGGAAGGGGTACTGTGGAGGGAGTTTTTTGGATCCGATCCGACATGGATCGGTCGATCGATTGTGCGAGGGAGATCGATCACAGTGTTGATTTTCCCCTCGAGAGGGATCCACACAAATATCGATACCTGGGATGAGACCTAGAATTTAGGCGAGTCTGTCGTATTCGTCACGCCTGAACGAGTGGCGCTCGAGAAAATATCTGTCGCTAAAATCAGTTCAACTAGTTTTAGGGTCTGGGATTCAAATCCTGTGACAGATGGCCCCCGCAAAGCAGTACGATATCAGTGGAATCGAACTCACGGGCGACCGGTACTCGGTCGAACAGAACCTCATCCGGAAGAAATACAAAGCGTTTGACGACGCTGGAAACACCGTTCTTCGAGGGAAACAGAAAATGTTCAAACTGAAAGAGGAGTTTCCCTTCATCGACGGTCAGGGAAACGATGTTTTCACCGTCAAGGCTGCCGGAATCATCGATGTCGCGGGCGATTACCTCCTCTCGGATGCACAGACGGACGAAGACATCGTTATTCTCGATAACGATTTCTCCATCTTTCAGGACACGTGGACGATACGGGATGCAGACACCGAAGCCGAGCTCGCGACGATCGATTCTCGTGGTGCCGCGGTAACGCTCGCTCGTAACCAACTCCCGTTCGGAAATTGGATTCCACACAAGTACGAGATTACCGACAGCAACGGCGGACACGTCGGCTCTATCGAGGGCCACGTTTCGTTCCGCGATAAGTACGATATCACCATCGACGACGCGAGCTCCGTTCCCAAAGAACCCATCGTCGCCGCCGCGATGGTTATCGATGCGATCCAAAATCAGTAACGCAATCGCAGCAACGACGCACGTTTCGAGAGGGGAGCGGCGAGTCGTTAGTCGCGTTCGCTCGAGCGAAAAACGCGATCGCAGCGCCCAGAAGCGTGAGGTTCTGCAGGAACGAGGTGAGCTCTTCCCCGCGTGACTCTTCGTCGACCGCCCAGAAGTCGTGCATGAGCGGGGTGACGCCGATAAAGAACGCAGCGATGCTCCCCGCCGAAATTCGGGGGAGCTTCCAGAGTCCGATCCCAATACCGCCTCCGAGCAGTAGCCCGCTCGAGGCTGGAACGAGCGTCTCGGCGTTTGGTACGCCTTTCGCATCCGCGTAGGCGATACGTCCGTCGAGATTCGTCAGGTTCCGGATCGCGAGCACCACGAGTCCGCTTGCAAAGAGGGCCCGACCGATCAGTGAGGGGGGTCGTTCATCCGAAGTATCTGTTTCAGACATCACTAGGCCAGAGCAGCTCGACGGAGTTAATTAGCACTTTCTCCAACGGACATGCCGCTATTTCGGTTGGCCGATCACGTCACCCAGAAGAGCCACACCGTGGGGGGCCGAATCGTGCTCAAGCCAGACCGAGTCGTTTCCCAACCCAGTGATCTCGAGCGGCCATGACGAGTTCGTGGCCGTCGTCGAACGCGGTCCGTTCTGCAACGAACTCGTCCCACTCACCGTGGCCAACCGTTTCGAGGGCGTCGGCGCTGTCGGCATCGCTCGGACTGGCTGCGACCAATTCGTCGAACGTATCGAAGTCGGTTCGGGCGTCGACGAACGCGTCGTCGAACAGCTCCGCGAGCGGGATTTCCTCGTCCACGTCGTACACGTCGTCGACTGCTGGCAGATCGTCGTGTTTCTCCGCAGCGTCTTCGAGGTCGATTTCGAGCACCATATGCGTACGTTAGCCTGAGATCATGTAAAGCCACCTCATTCAGTCAGATGAAAAACGCCAACGAGCATCTATCGTAATCTAATAGACTTTCTTATCGACAGATGTCATTCCATAACGTCGTCTATCTGTTCTGCGACGTCTTCGGGCTGAATATCGCTGTAGGCTTCGTGGGTCGTCTCGATTGACTTGTGGCGGAGCGCCGACTGTGCGAGTTCCGAGTTGCCGCTCGCGTAGAGTTCATGGCCGAGTCCGCGCCGACCGCCGTGGGGCTTTAGGTACTCGCCGTCGATCTCGAGGTTCGCCTCGTCACACAGTCGCTGCATCAGATTTCGCGCTCCGTTTTTCGAAATCGACGGCGGCGGAACCTCGAACTCGCGGAGGGCCTCGTCGATCGTCCGATCGGTGAGCAGCGTATCGACGCGATCCGACGAGAACTCGGCTTCGAGCGCGCGCCGTTTCGAGGGATAATGTCCCGTCGGGAATACCGGCCAGTCCGCTGTCGGCGGCTCGAGAACGGTTCGATACCGTTCCAGTGCATCCTTCGCGCGCGAGGGGAGTCCGACGCGTTCGTACTGCCGGGACTTTCCGAGAACCGTTACTCGCCCGTGGTCGTCCTGCAGTTCGACGTCTTCCCACGTGAGCCCGTCGCGACGGTCGTCGTGTGGATCCGCGAACGCTTCGGCCCCTCGAAGTCCGGCGAGGGCGAGCAACGTGACGAGCGCACGATCGCGATAGGCCCGCTCGAGGTCGATGTCGTCCTCGTCGTACGCCCGATCGACGCGCGTGTGGACGAACGAGAGGATCGCCTCTCGCATGTTTTCGTCCCAGAACTGTCGGTCGCGTTTGCCGGTGTCCTCGGGTAAAAACTCGCGTGCGGCGTCCGTCGCCGCGGGGTTCGTCTCGAGCAGTTGATCCCGAACGCAAAACGAGAGGAACGCGCGGGTGTACATGTAGTAGTTGTGCGCGGTCGATGCGGCGATTTCGTCCCGAGCGGTTCGGGTTCGAAGTTCCATTCCCCAGTCACGACAGCACGCGATGTCGATTTCGTCGACGCGTTCGACGCCGTTCGCCTCGAGATAGGTGCGAAACGACTGGTCGCCGGTCTGGAGAACCCACTCGAGGGTGTTTCGAGAGCCGCCCGCAGAGAGACTGGTGAGATACCGCTCGAGAGCGTCCTCGACGGACGTTCCCCCCGAGGAATCGCCGGTTCCGGATGCTGGAGTCATTCGTATGTGGGGGAGGGCGGCAACCCACCTAAATCTACTGCACTAAAGTGTTCTTTAGTCCAGTGGTTAGTATGAGATGAGTATTGCCGAATTTACAGGGTCTCGAGGCCACAAACGGAACGATTGTAGATTCATAAACTATATAGTGCAATAGTAAACCGATAATCTATCGGAACGAGAGCAGCGAAGAGACGACTGCTTACGGCCCGCGTAACGTACAAACTCGCCCAAAGTGGCCGCTCGCAAGCAAACAGCCGTCACACTCCCGTCGGTTTCGAAACACTTTTAAATTTTTAGGGGAGCCTAAACACATGGGCAACGACACCTATCGAACGAGACGACAGCTACTCCGAACAACCGTAGCAGTTGCCGGTGCCGGGATGGTAGCCGGTTGCATAAGCGACGACGGAAACGGCGACGGGGATGGTGACGGTGACGGATCGGGCGGGAGCTACGAAGTGACGATGGAGCCCGCCGGAACTCTCGAGTTCGACTCGGTTCCTGAGACCTGGGCCGCAAACAACGGAAGCTGGGCCGACATGGGTATCGCACTCGGTCAACAGCCCCCGGAAGCCGTCTACCTTACCGGTCGATATCACACGCAGCTGTACGACGAGATCCCCGGAGTGAGCGTCGATAAGAGCGATATGGATTCACTCTGGGAAGCCGAACTCGACACGGAGGATTTCATCGCACTCGGTGAGGACGTCGACATATTCGTCATGGATCCGAACTTCCTTCTCGGACGAAGTGACGCGTGGGAAGAGTCTGACATCGAGAAGATCGAAGCGACGGGAACGCCGTTTTTCGGAAACAGCATCTTCTCTCGAGGCTACGACTGGCACAATTACGAGTACCTGACCCTATACGAGGCATTCGGGAAATTAGCCGAAGTCTTTCAGGAAACGGATCGGTACGATGCGTTCGAGACAGTCCACGAGGAGTTCCAAGCCGAACTCGAGGAGATCGTTCCGGCGGAGGACGAACGGCCGTCGGTCGCGATCATGTGGCCCCAACCGCTCGAGGAACCGACGTCGTTCTCCCCGTATCTCATCGACGAGGGAACGAGTTTCAAACAGTGGCGAGATCTCGGCGTCGAGGACGCCTTCGCGACGACGAACGTCGAGGATTTCCACTCCAGCCGTACGGAGGTCGATTACGAGTTGCTGCACGAGATCGATCCCGACATCCTATTGATTCGAGGAAACGAGGCTAAAACGGCAGAAGAGTTCGACGACACCGTCGTCTCGTTCATGGAAAACCACAGCGTCGCCAGCTCGCTCACCGCGGTCGAAAACGGTGACGTCTACCGCGGTGGACCGCTGTACCAGGGGCCAATCACGAACCTCGTGCTCACGGAGCGCGCAGCGAATCAGGTGTACGATATCGACCGGGAACTGTTCGATCGCGAGCAGGTCAGCGACATCGTGAACGGCGATTTCTGACGAGCGACAGGGCATCCGATTCACGCGCGAAGGGCGTCAGCACCGACCGATTCAGCGGATGACGGTGGCGTGGGCCGCGGTTTTTCAAGGCCCGCAGCTTCGTGTTTTCGTTTCAGAGACGGATTCCGTAGGTGGCTTTCGAACACGGAGTACCTACGATTCCCCGAATTGGCGAATACGGTACCGACGCAAAAAGTCACCATACTCCGTATACAGCGCGTTCGATTCGTTCTCAAAACGAGCCCCTCGGGGTCACAATCCGAGGTGAATCACTCACCCGTGGGTCGATCGCTGTCAGACATCCGCTCGAGTGGTTCCGTCCCTCCGAGCGAACCGCCGGGCGCGTTGCGGACGAACGACGCCGGCGAGAAATCCTGATAGACCGTGTCGGTGGGGATCGAATACGGCGACTCCTCGAGCAGTTGATCCAGGATGACGACGTTGCGATACGTTCCGAGTCCGAGGTCCGGAGTTCCGACGCCGTGGGTGTGCAATCCCGCGTTTTGGACGAACACGGTCCCGTCGAGATCCGTTTTGAGGGTGTACTCGCGAGTGATCTCGAGTCGTCCCCGATCGTCGCGGTGGATGCGTTGGTCGATTCCATCCAAAAAGGGTGGCGTCGGCCGGTGATAGCCCGTTCCGAGAATAACGACCGACGGCTCGAAACTGAATGTCGTCTCCGATTGCCACTGCCTGCAGTCGAGCCGATACCGCCCCGCCTCGGTGCGATCGATATCTCTCACCTCGGTCATCGCGATCAGTCCGACATCCGGTCGATCGCCCCCGACCGACCGCCGGTAGAGTTCCTCGTAGATCTCGTCGCTAGTGTCGGGATCGATCCCCTTGTACAGGAGTTCCTGCTCGGGAATGAGGTCGTCTCGTACCGGTTGGGGGAGCTCGGTAACGTACTCGACGTACTCCGGTGCAAAGTGCTGGAGCCCCAGCTTCGAGTACTCCATCGGGAAGAACCCGTCCGAACGCGTCACCCAATCGAGTCGGTACTCGTGGTTCGGTTGTCGCGCTAAGAGATCCTGAAAGACCTCGGCTGCGCTCTGGCCGGACCCGATCACGGCGATGGAGTCTACGTCCAGCGCGTTCGATCTGTTGTACCGATATCGAGCAGTGTGAAACACCGAGTCGTCCGGGAATCCCCGGAACTCCGCCGGAACGAAGGGCTTGGAACCCACTCCGACGACGAGATCGCGCGTCAGGTACGTGAATTGCTCGCGCTCGGTACCCCGTGCGGCGTCTACCGGTTCGTCGACACTGGTGGGTTCGGTTCGGTTGCCGCCAGCGACGTCCCGATCGGTTCCAGACACCACCTCGTCTTCGGCGGCGACGTCGTCCGGTCGAATCGCCGTCACCTGAAAGTTTGCTGTAGGGTGGTCGACGGGACGGACATCGATGACGCGACGCGAGAATCGCGGTGACTCGAGCCGTTCGGCTACCCAGCGACAGTACGCGTCGTACTCGCGACGCGGCGTTTGAAACGTCTCGTAGAAGTAAAACTCGTAGAGCCGATCCGTCTCCTCGAGGTAGTTCAAGTAACTGTAGGGACTCGTGGGATCGGCCAGCGTCACCACGTCCGCCAGAAACGGGACCTCCAACGTGGCGTCCTCGATGAGCATCCCCTCGTGCCAGGAGAACGACGGCTTCTGCTCGAGGAAGATCGCGTCGAGATCGATCTCGTCGTGTCCCTCGATGAGGGCAGCTAACCCGAGATCGAACGGGCCGAGTCCGATTCCAACGATATCGTGAACGTCCTCGGCCCCGCCACTCTCCGTCCGTTCGGCCTCGGACGATCCGCCGGTGTGGTCACGATCGCTCGTCACAATCGGCCCACCTCACCGGTACCGCCGTTGACGGTGGGTCCGCCGGATCGCTCGAACGCCTCCCGGTCACACACCAGCAGCGCCGCGTCCTTGTCCTCGTGGGGGAAATAAAACGTGTCGCGCCGCTCGAACCCGACCGATTCGAAGGTTGCGATGGCGGCTTCGTTTCCCGCGTCGGGTTCCGCGACGACGCGCTCGGTTCCGACGTGGCGAAAGGAGAGGTCGACTATTCCTCGCAGGAGGTGCGTCGCGTACCCCTGTTGGAGGTACTCCTCGGGTCCGATCAGCAGGTGAACGCCCTGATCGCCGTCCCGAACGTCGTAGTGCTCGGCGAGCGGATCGTCCGCGGGCCAGTACCGCTCCCAGTAACTCATCGGAACGCCGTCGAGGCGGCCGACGTACGGCGTCAAGTGGTCGTCCGATAGCTTCTGCGCTATCGCCCGACGAAGCTCCGGGAGCGGTCCCGCCAGGTCCCAGTACGGGCGGACGTGGTCGGTACGAAACCACGCGTGAAGCCGCTCGAGGTCGCGGTTCAGTTCCACGGGGCGAAACGAGACGGTACGGTCGATTTCTTCGACCGAACGCCTGTACGCGCAGTCTTCGGTAATGAGATGAAACGGATCGGTCATGTTCTGGTCACGATGGGGTTTTCGATATCGACGTAGACGGACTGGTTTTCGAGCGATTCCTCGAGTTCGTCGAGTCCCCGAAAGCGCGTCAACAGGTTCCCCTTGCAGGGGATCTGTGACTCCGTCAGCGAAACGGAGACGAGCTCGGACGACGGCGGTTCAGACACACGAAGCGACTCGAGCGCCGACCGAAGATCATCCAACAGCGCCCGTTCGGGAGCGAGCCCGGCGACGCCGAGCGCGTTGACGACTCCGAAGGCGTTGTTACAGATGATGTAGTACCGCAGCCGCTCGTCGGCAACCGAGTCCGGACAGATCGTTCCCGCCCGGTCGCCGACTCCAGGAAGCCACGCATCGACCCGTTCGTAGCGAGATTCGGGGAAATAGTAGCCTTGATTATCACGATAGTAGCCTTCAGCGGGCCAACCCGCTTCGTTGAGACGGAGCAGCGTGTTCTGCTGGTGTGCCTCCATGCCGACGCCGAGCTCGAAATAGGTCCACAGGATCGGCCGAACGGTGACGGCGAGGTACTCGCGGAACCACTCGCGGGCGACCGCATCCTCGGGTCGGCCAGTTCGCTCCGCGATATCGCGCACGACTCGAGCGAGCCGGGACGGGCCGTCAACGCCGTCCTGACAGAGAGCGACGACCGGCGAGACGTTCGCCGCGTCCGATCCGCGAAACGGGTTTTCTCGGAGGACGGTCTCGAATCCGGATTCCGGCCCCTCGCCGAGTTCGAGCGTCAACGCGGCGGGGTCTTCGACGACGCGGAACCGCGGCCACATCTCGTGAAGCCGGTCACCGAACTCCGTCTCGAGGAGGTCCGAGACGGCCACGCCGCGAGCCAGTTCGGGGCGTTTGTTCGTCCGCTCTGCGTTCGTGATCTCGACCGCGAGCGACCCTTTCACCATAAACGGAGCGTCCGGGCTCCACAGCGTTCGCACCGATGTCGTCGGATAGAAGGTTGGCCCGAACGTCCCCAGGTCGACCAGTTCGTCCGACGACAGCGCTACCTCAACGTGTTCTTGCGAACGGAGGTGATCGGCCTGCCATGGATGGGTCGGAACGAGAACCCGCCCCTCCTCCATGGCAGCGGTCGCCGCCGGCGGTCGATCGTCGGCAAGCGCCTGTTGAACCCACTCGCTCGCCGACCCGTCTCGAGCCGACCACTCCGTGACGATGGACGGATCGGCCGCGAAGTACCTGAGCTGGAACGATCCCGCTAGCTCGGGTGCGTACGTCGGAACGTCGTGAGGCGAAATCCCCTCGCGGCTTTTCGGAGTGGGATGCAGGAGATGCCCGTATAGCAGCGATTGTTCGGCGTCGCGGAACGTCGTTCCCGGTTCACAGAGCTGCGTTAGGTCGGAACGTTCGCCGACGAATCGTTCGATTGCCGCCCGCGAGACGAGGACACGACGAAGGAGATCCGCCCCCGTCGAGGCGTTCTCGCCGTCGGCCGCAAGCGCCAGTTCACGGCAGACGAGCGCGGCGAGCGAACCGGCGTCCAGCGCGGCGAGTGCGTCGTCGCGGCCGCGGGTGTACACCGGGAGGTCGAACAGGTGTCTGCCCGTCGCCGACTCGTAGCGCAGCGGCGCGAACACCGTCATCCCCTGCTCGTCCAGCGAGAGACGGACGACGTCGCCCTCGCCGTCGACTGGCGACTCGTTCGCGGCGATAACGTCGCCGTCGTTCGTCTCTCTGAGATAGCAGTTGAGAAACGCGTGTACGGTCGCCGACTCCGCGTGCTCAGCGGGCGTCGAACAGCCGGCTCCAACCGTGGTCATCGCTCCACCCCGTCGGTCGAACCGCCAGCGTTTCCGCGCTCGGTTTCGACCGGCGCGGTTCCGAGCTCCGCCGCCTCGACGGTCGCGGCATGGCGTTGTCCCCGCTCGAGCAACGTCCGAATGTCGTCGACTGTCGTCCGAGGGTTCAAGAGCGTGAGTTTGAGCGTGACGCGGTCCTCGACCGTAGTGCGGGCGACGATTCCCTCACCTGCGTCGAACAAGAACTCACGAATCTCGCGGTTCAAGCGGTCGGACCACTCGCCATCGGCGAGTTCTGGATGGTCGTTAGACGGTTGGTACCGAAAGGTGACGACGTTCAGCGTCGGATCGCACACCAGTTCGTAGGCGTCGTCGGCGCGTACCAGCTCGGCGGTCCGGGTCGCGACCGACAGTGATCGATCGACCAGCGCCTCGAGCCCCTTGCGACCCACCGTCCGGAAGGCGATGTACGGTTTGAGCGCATCGAAGCGACGGGTCGTCAGCGTCGACTTCTCCACGCGATGCGGGGCGTCGTCGCCGTCGGGGTTGAGGTACGCCGCGTGACGAGCCATGAGGTCGAAGTCGTCACCCTCGCGCAGGAGAAACGCGCCGCAGGAGATGGGTTGGTAGAACAGCTTGTGAAAGTCGACCGAGAGCGAGTCCGCTCGTTCGATTCCGGCGATCGCCGATCGGTGTTCGTCACTGACGGCGAGCGCGCCGCCGTAAGCCGCGTCCACGTGGTACCAGAGGTCGTGCTCGGCCGCGATATCGGCGAGCTCCTCGAGCGGATCGATGCTCCCAAAGTCGGTCGTGCCCGCGGTGGCGAAGAGCGCGAACGGCCGCTCTCCGTTCCGTTTCATCCGTTCGAGTTGGGTTCGAAGCGCCTCCGGGTCCATTCGATACGTTCGATCCGTCGGCACCGAGACGACGGCGTCCTCTCCCAACCCGAGGTGGGCGGCTCCCTGGGCGGCCGTGAAGTGCGCGTGCTCCGAGCAGAGCACCCGCATGTCCGTCGCAGCCGGGGGGAGCCCGTTCGCTCGCGCCGACCGGTCGAACCGATCGGCGACGTAGCGATTGCGAGCGAGCAACAGCCCCTGGAAATTCGACTGCGTGCCGCCGCTGGTCATCACGCCGTCGGCGGCGTCGCCGAGCGAGAACAGGTCCGCGAGGTCGTCGATCACCCGTTCTTCGATCACGGTCGCTGCCGGCGCCTGATCGAAGGAGTCCATGGATTGGTTGACCGCCGTCAGCAACATCTCCGCGGCGAGTCCCGGCACCATCGGCGGACACTGGAGGTGGGCGACGCACGCTTCGTCCGACGGCACGACGGAGTTCGCGAGGACGTCGGTCGCGACCTCGTCGAGAACGACGGAAAGTGGCGCGCCGGTTTCGGGGATCGTCTCCCCGTCGAGGTGATCTCGAAGCGCTCGATACCCTCGTCCCGTGTACGGGTCGTCGGCCTCTCCAACTGTGGTTACGACTGCCTCTGCCGCTTGCTCTACCGCGCCGAGGTACGCTCGGTTTCCGTCATCGCTGCCCAAGAAGAGTCGGTCCGCGAGAGCGCGTCCGTTCGACGGTCGATCGTCGCTCGCGGGAGAATATTGCTCGGTCATCTTCCCCCCGCTGGCGTCACCGTCGCCTCGACAGCCTCGACGAATCGAGCGGCGATCTCATCGATCTGTTGGGGGGAGACGATAAGCGGCGGCAGGAAGCGGGCGACGGCGGAGTCGCGTCCGCCCGTCTCGATGATCAACCCCCGGTCGAAACAGGCCGCGGAGACGTCCGACGCGAGTTCGCCGTCGGGCGGGGGAACCTCTCCGTCGCCGACCGCCGTCGGATCGACGAACTCCACGCCGAGCATTAACCCGCGCCCACGGACGTCTCCGATCTCCTCGAAGCGGTCGGCAAGTCGGTCCAACCGCTTTCGAAGCCGCATCCCCATTTCGGCCGCGTGATCGTCGAGATTATCGTCCAAAACGCGTCGCATCGTGACGCGTCCGGCCGCCATCGCGAGCTGATGGCCTCGAAAGGTTCCCGCGTGCGCGCCGGGTTCCCACTCGTCGAGCGATTCGTCGTAGATGACGACGGCGATCGGAAGCCCGCCGCCGATCGCCTTCGAGCAGGTGATCACGTCCGGAACGATCCCCGCGTGTTCGAACGCCCACGTCTCTCCGGTCCGCCCCATTCCGGTCTGGATCTCGTCGACGATGAGCGGAACGTCCGCCTCCCGCGTTATCCGGCGGACCTCACGGACCCACTCGTCCGGTGCGGGATTGACGCCACCCTCACCCTGAACGAGCTCGAGGATCATGCCGGCGGGACTCGCGACGCCACTTTCCGGGTCGGTGAGTACTCGCTCGACGAAGTGACTGATCGATCTGTGATCCTCATCGAAACCGAACGGATGTCGATACTGGTCCGGGTAGGGAAGGTGGTGAACGTTCCCGCCCGTTCCCGCGATCGACTCTTTCGCGCTCACGTCGCCCATGAGACCGAGGGCACCGCTCGTCATTCCATGGTACCCTCCTTGATACCCGAGAACGCTGTCGTTCCCGGTGGCGGTTTTGACGAGTTTAAGCGCCGCTTCGACGGCGTCCGTCCCGGCCGGCGAGCAGAACTGCACTTTCGCGCGCTCCGTGAACGCATCCGGGAGGCTCTCGAACAGCGTGTCCACGAACGCCTCCTTCTCCGGCGTGGTGATGTCGAGGGTGTGAAGTGGTCGATCCTCTTCGAACAACCGCTCCAGTTCCTCGATCACGGCCGGATGGTTGTGACCAAGCGCGAGCGTTCCGGCACCAGCGAGACAGTCGAGGTACTCGTTCCCGTCGGCGTCGACGATCTCGAGTCCGTCGGCACTGGCGATCGCGAACGGCAGCGACCGCGGATAGGTTCGGGCGTTTGACTCTCGGTCCGCCTGACTCGCTCGCAGTCTCGCATTTGACTGCTCCGCTCTCGGCGCTCGAGTAGTTGATCGGCTGATCGTTCTGCCAGTGCCGCCGTCGTTCGATTGATTCGGTGGCATGGGTTTTAGGTTAACCTAAAAGTTGAAAAACGTATTGGTTTAGGTAAGCCAAAAATATACAGTGTGATCTCGACCACCGGTTCGGGGACGACGGTCCGTCAGCTTCCAACGACCGACGGAATACCGCCGTAGGTCGTGTAAAGTCCACCGGTGACGAGGGCACCCGCGATGATCGGAACGCAGGCGCTGAGCGCGTAGAGCGAGCCGAATCCGATCGCCTCCGCCAGCGGAAGCGACACCAGCAACCCGACCGATGCGCCCAGATCGCCGAACGCGTTGTACGTTCCGGTTGCACGCCCCATCCGATCGCTTGCGGTCAAATCCCCCAGCATGGATACCAGCGGCCCTCCGACACCGCCCTGGCCGGCCCCCAGGAGGAGAACCGACGCGACAAGCACCGGCATCGTCGAGCCGAACGCGAGCAGGAAAACACCGACAGACAAACAGCCTAGACAAGACAGGATCACCGGCAATCGGTGAGCGATGAGATCGCTCGCCTTTCCGCCCGCCACCGAAAACACTGACCCGGTGAGGACGCTGAGACCGATCAGGACGCCGGAGGTACCCTGGGCCCCGATCGTGACCGTTCCGGCGTTTATCACATCGAGAAAGGAGACCAGCGTCGCGAACACGACGCCGTTGTAGGTGAACAAAAGCGCGAAGTTGGCCCCGCCAGCGATCAACACCGGCGGGCTGAAATCGAGGTTTCCGAGCCCGACGTTCGTCGATCGATCGGCGCCGTGAGTTTCCGGAATCGCAACCGCGGTTAACAGACACGCCAGTACCGAGAGCGCGGACGCAACCCCGAAGGCGGTGCCAGCGCCGTACACTTCGCCGACGATGCCGCCGATGGCCATCCCGGCCGGGAATCCCATCGACGTCCCGCCTCGGACGATGCTCATCGTCTGCCCGCGCGACTCCGGATCGCAGACGTCGGCGGCGATCGTGTACGCCGCCGCGAGAACGAACGCGCTACCCAGACCCCACAGCACCCGTGCCCCCGTGAACCAGAGAGCGGGGCGTCCGCTCTCGAGGGCGATCAGGTACCCGAGCGTGGCGATCGTCTCGAGTCCGACGCCGACGACGAACGGTTTCCGGGTTCCGATCCTGTCGACGACCACTCCCACGGGCGCGTTCGCGAGGAGCCGCACGATACGATTGGCGCTCAGGATGATCCCGACGACGAACGGAGCGATACCTACGACGGCCCCGAGGTTCGGGAGGATCGGGAAGACGACGCCGCCGCCAAACCCGAGGAAGAACGTGCTAAGGAGAACCGCGATCACTGCGCTCGGTACGCCGAATCCCCGCGTCCACATGTCAGTACACGCTCCGAAGGCGATCGCGTTCCCAGGCGCCGGCGCTGTCGGTGAACTGATCCCAGTGACTCCGCTTGACCTGAAGGTAGGTTTCGAACAGTTCGTCCCCGAGCGCCTCGCGTAGCACTCGATCGGATTCGAATTCCTCGAGCGCCGCGCCGAGCGTCCTCGGCAGCCGTTCGACCGCTCGCTCCTCGAGTTCGCCGTCGGAGAGCGTCGCCGGGTCGACGGCGACGGGTTCCGGCGGGGCGATCTCGCGGTCGATTCCGTCGTATCCCGCCGCGAGTATTCCGAGCAGCGCGAGGTAGGGATTCGCCGTACAATCGGCCGCCCTGAACTCGATCCGGGTCGCCGTCGCCGGGTCGGAGCCGCCGACTGCGGGGACGCGCACGAGCGCCTCGCGGTTTCCGTGACCCCAACAAGCGAATCCGGTTGCGCCGAGTTGGGGGCGAAGCCGGGCGTAGGAGTTGGCTGTCGGCGCCGTCAGCGCCGTCAGCGCGTGTGCATGCGTTAAAACGCCGCCGATAAAGTGACGAGCGGTCGGGCTCAAGCCGCCGGATTCGCCAGTGTAGAACCGGTTGGCGTCGTCCCACAGCGACAGGTGAATGTGACAGCCGTTCGTCGAGTGCTCGAACGGTTTCGGGAGAAATGTCGACCCGTAGCCGTGGTCGCGGGCGATGGCGTTGACGGTTTCACGCAAGAGGACGTGTTCGTCGGCCGAACGGACTCCGGCGGCTCGACCAGTGACGATTTCATGTTTGCCGGCCGCGTACTCCGGGTAGTATTTTTCGACAGGGATGTCTTGGCTCTTCAACGAATCGATCATCGATAGGATCACTCCGTGGGTTTCTCGCGTGCTCTCGGTGGCGTAGGCACCACGCTCGTCGACCCGATGGACGGTCCCTTCGTCGTCAGTCTCGAACAGGTGAAACTCGCTCTCGAACGCGGCTTCAGGCGAGAGGCCCTCCCGCTCCATTTTCCGAACGAACGCTCGCAGCGACGATCTCGGGTCGACGGTCCAGGGCTCTCCGTCCACGGTCTCGATGTCACAGAGCATCGCGCCGGTGCACTCGGCGTAGGGCAGTTCGCGAAACGTCCCGGGATCCGGGCGGAGCCGCACCTCACCGGCCGCGTCGAACCGCCCGTTCTTGTCGCGAATCCCGAGTGCGTTGTACGTCTGGACGAGTTGCGAGAGCGTCACCCCGTCTTCGATCGCGGACTCGACTTTCGACGCGTCGACCGCATGAGTCCGCACGACCCCGCTCTGAGTAACGAACAACAATCGCACGAGCTGGCAGTCTCCGTTCCGACACCGATCGACCGCGGTTGATTCTGTCGTCATTACGCTTCGAACGATGCATTTCTTTAGGCAGACCTAAAAATTAACGGTGTTTAAAATATAATGGCAACACACTCCCCCAAAGAACATCGCCAGACTTGCTGCAGACATCGCCTCGATGGAAACACTTTTTATTTTTTAGGTCAGCCTAAAAATATGCACGGATCGACGTGCCGATCGATGGTACCACCGACAGACCGAGTTCACCTAATCGAGGGCGTTCATCGATGAACGCCGCCGACGCGCTCGAGTCAGCACTCGAGCCCGAAATCTGGAGGGACGTTAATCGCGACCTGTTTCGAAAGGTCCTCGCGGAATTCATGTACGAGGAGATACTCACTCCGGCTCGGATCGGAACCGTTAGCGCCTCGGAAACGGCGACGACCGATGCAACTCCGGGAGCCGACGGGACTGTCGTTCCCGAAGCGAAATCGGAACCGGAATCCAGCGCGGAGCTGCCCTCGTCCGAGAATCAGGAACGCGATACCTGGATCCGCTACAGGCTCCTGTTGACCGACGGGATCGAATACCAGTTCGACGCCCAACGTCGCCCGCTCGATTCGTATCGAATCAAACCGGGGTCGATAGAGCGCCGCGAGCGGGGCGAACAATGGCGCTCGGCGACGAGTCCGGTGACGTTCCTTCGGGAGGCCCGCGAGTACATTGGAATCGATCCGACCACCGCGGCCCATCTCGTTCGGGAGTACAACAACACGCTCGTGGCGGACGCTCACATCCGGGCGAGAAAAGAGGATCGAGACGATGCCACGCTACTGGATCTGTCGTACGCGGAACTCGAGGGAGAGATGGAGGGACATCCCTGGTTCACTTACAACAAGGGCCGCGTGGGATTCGGGTACGAGGCGTATCTCGAACACGCCCCCGAATCCAAGCAGCGGCGGCAACTCCGATGGATCGCCGCGCGCCGAGACCGCGCAACCTTTCAAGCCGTGGACGGACTCGAGCACGACGCGCTCGTAGAAGAAGAACTCGGAAGCACTGCAACCGAGTTCGCGGACGCATTACTCGATCGGGATCTAGATCCCGCCAACTACGTGTTCCTCCCGGTCCACGACTGGCAGTGGTCGGACAGCATCGTCCAACTGTTCGCGGCGGACATCGCGACCGACGCGATCGTGCCGCTCGGGCGGGGCCCTGACGAGTACCTGCCACAGCAGTCGATTCGAACGTTCTCGAACGTTTCGGCGCCCGAAAAACACCACGTCAAGCTACCGACTCGCGTGTTGAACACCAACGTGTACCGCGGCATCCTCGGCGAACAGGCCGAGGCCGCCCCGCGCGTGACGTCGTTCCTCAAATCGGTCCGCGACGGGGATACCTTCCTCCAGGACGAACTGCAACTCCTACTGCCCGGCGAGGTCGCGAGCGTCAACTACGAACACCCGACGTTTTCGCGGATGGAAGAGGCACCCTACCAGTTCCACGAACTGCTCGGATGCGTCTGGCGAGAGAGCGTCGTCTCGCTGGTCGACGACGACGAGCGACCGATCACGCTCGCCGCGCTCCTCCACGAGGACTTCGACGGGACGCCGGTCGTCTCGAAGCTAGCCGACCGCGCGGACATGAGCGTCGGAGCGTGGCTAGACGAACTGCTCGAGGTGTTGCTCGAGCCGCTTCTTCACTTCCTGTACAAGTACGGGACGGTGTTCATGCCCCACGGGACGAACGTCGTGTTGATCCTTCGCGACGGCGTTCCCACCCGCATCGCCATCACGGACTTCGTGGACGAAGTCGCGATCTCGGATCGTGATCTGCCGGAGCTATCGGAACGGCTTCCCGATGCGCTGCGCGACGACGACCGGTACGATCACCACATTCTCCACCAACTGCCGCCGGAGCCGCTGTGTCAACACATCGTCGGGACGCTTTTCGTGGGTGTCTTTCGCTACATCGCGGACCTACTGGCTCGTCATCGAGGCTACGACGAACGACAGTTCTGGACGCAGGTCCGGTCGGCCGTCGATACCTATCAGGCGCGGTTTCCGGACCTCGAGGAGCGATTCGACCTGTTCGATCTCTACAAGCCGCGGTTCACCAAGCACTGTCTGAACCGCAACCGTCTCGTCGACTACGGGTATAAGGACTTTAGCACGCGACCGAAAGTGCGCGGCCACGGGACCGTTTCGAACCCGCTCTACGAGGTGGCCGACGACTCTGCGACGGGAGCTGACTGATCTTCGTCGCAACGATTCTGTCGACCGTCGACGGTCCGTCGACTCGAGGCGCAGAACAACCGTTTATACGAAGTGAGACACAACTCGAGCGAGTGAACCGCCTCGAACACCTGTAGATCCTATTTTGGCAAGCCTAAAAATCGAAGCAGTTATGACCTTTTAGGGGTGCCTAAAATCTATGGCGAGAGAAAATACGAAAGACGTAGCACCGACCCGACGGGACTGCATGCGGTACGGTGGGACAATCGCTGCCGGTGGATTACTCGCTGGCTGTCTCAGCGGTGAAGATGGTCCGGGAACGGACTCGACTGAGAACGGTAACGGCTACACCGTCTCGATGGAACCGGTCGGTGAGGTTTCCTTCGGAGAGGTCCCGGAGCGGTGGGTAGCGTACGATGGCGGCTACGCCGACATGGCGGTCGCACTGGGGCAGGCCGACGGCCTGATGGGCATCGGAAGCGCGGATCGGTACTATACGTACGTGTACGACGAACTTCCGGGAGTCGACGTCGATCAGAGCGTTCTCGAGGAGTATCCAGAAGTGCAGACGAAAGAGGAGTTCTACGAACTCGAGGCTGACGTCCACCTGTACGATCCGGAGATGCTCATCAACTGGTTCGACTGGGACGACAACGACGTCGACGAGATCGCCCAAACCGTTGGCCCGTTCTACGGGAACCTGATCTTCCGTCGATCCGACGACTGGCACGACTACGAGTACTATACGCTCTATGAAGCCTTCGAGAAGGTTGCAAATGCGTTCCAACAGACCGATAGGTTCGAGGCGTTCGAACAGTTCCACGACGAGTTCATCGACTCGATCCAAAGTCGGCTCCCACTAGCGGAAGACCGGCCCGACGTGTTTCTCACCTTCGAGGGCACCGAGGAACCCGAGACGTTCTCCCCGTACCGGCTCAATGACGACGGAACCAGCAAAAAACAGTGGCGCGACCTCGGCGTGACGGACGCGCTCGCAGGTACGGATATCGACAACCTCAGCACGACGAATCGTGGCGAGTTGGACTACGAGAATCTCCTCGAGATCGATCCGGACGTGCTCCTCGTTCGCGGCCACGAACGAAAATCGCCCGCGGAGTTCCGAGACGTCGTCCTCGCCTACATGGAGGACCATCCGGTAGGGAGCGAACTGACGGCCGTCGAGAACGGCCAGGTGTATCGCGGGGGCTATCTGCACCAGGGGCCGATACACAACCTGTTTCTGACCGAACGAGCCGCGAAGCAACTCTACCCCGACGAATTCGGTGCGGTAACCGACGATACGGAACTGTTCGATCGACAACGGGTCGCGGATATCATCAACGGTGAATTCTGACATGCCAGCACAAAAGGAGACGGACGCGACCGAAGAACCGACGCGTCGAGACTACATGCGATACGGTGGGACGATCGTCGGCGGCGGATTACTCGCCGGTTGTCTGGGAGACGGCGATACCTCGCCCGACACAAACACCGCCGAGGGCTACACAGCGACGATAGCACCGGTCGGTGAGGTCACCTTCGACGCACCGCCTAAGTCGATTTTTACCCGACTGACACACCTCGCCGGGATGGCCTTCGCGCTCGGACGGGGAAACGACGTCAACGCGATGCACGCACCGGACTACTACGACGCGCTGTGGAACCAGTTCACGCCGCACCTCGAGGGCGTGTCGCTGGATTGGACCGGCCTGTATTCATCCTGGGAACCGGACAAAGAGCAACTCTACGAACTAAATAGCGATGTCCACCTGGCAGATCCCGCGAGCATGTTCGCGCTCGGGAGCTGGGATATGGACGATATCGAGGAGATCGCTACCAACATCGGCCCGTGGTTCGGGAACACGTTCAGCGATCGAAACGAGGCCCCGCCGGACGAGTGGGCCGATCAGTACCAGTACTACACGCTCTGGGAGCAATTCGAACGGGTCGCACAGGTATTCCGTGCGGAAGAACGGTATCAGGCACTCTCGGAGATCCACACTGACCTGCTCGAGACTATCGAGTCGGGACTGCCACCGGCTGCTGATCGACCGACCGCAGTACTGGTCGGCATGAGCGATATCGAGAGTATCTACGCCTACACGTTGAACACTCCTGGATTCCTGACGGCCCACCTCCGACCGCTCGAGCCGGTCGGCGCGTTCGGTGATGAGGTCTCATCCGGCGATACGGTCGACATGGAGGCGATGCTGGAAGCGGATCCCGACGTCATCTTCTCGATGGGTGGGATGCACCCGGAGACCGATATGGTCGCGATCCGGGAGAACCTCACCGATCACTCGGTCGCTCGAGAGATCTCTGCTGTAGAGAATGATCGCGTGTACGCACAGGGCGCACGATATCAGGGGCCGATTTTGAACCTCTTCCAACTCGAAATGACGGCAAAACAGCTCTATCCCGACCAATTTGGTACGTGGCCGACCTACGAAACGGGACCCTACCCGGAGATTCCCGTGGACGAACGATTGTTCGATCGCGGGCGGGTAGCCGACATCGTGAACGGGAATTTCGAG
This sequence comes from Halostagnicola larsenii XH-48, assembly GCF_000517625.1. Taxonomy (GTDB): domain Archaea; phylum Halobacteriota; class Halobacteria; order Halobacteriales; family Natrialbaceae; genus Halostagnicola; species Halostagnicola larsenii. The sequence continues at coordinate 330,428 of NZ_CP007056.1, forward strand.
CGATGAACGAACGGATACGCCCGGACGTCTTGGTGTCGTCTCGAGTGTGACTCCCATGCTGGTCAGTCATCCGATTCCGACGGCGGAGGGTCGGTTCGACGTGGCGATCCCGTACTGTAGGCCGTATAGAGTATCACCACGGCGATAAAGAAATCAAAGCTGTGCTCGACGAGGTGATGTATCGGCATCGGAACGACCCCGGAGAGGGTGCCGAATCCGACGAGCGTCCGGATGACCAACAGCGCGAGCGCGATGGTGATGCCGAGGTACGGAGCGGTCCGCCGTCGCCAGAAGGCGACCAGACTTCCGAGAAACAGGACCGTGGTGCCGAGCGCTGCGAGGATAATAACGCCGAGCAGCAAGACCGAGAAACCAGGGTCGAACCAGTTCGCCCCGAACGACGTCGTTCCCAGCGTCGTCCTTCCAATGGCTGCGGGTCCGATTGCCGATTCCGAAGCGAAACGAAACGGGGCGGCCGCCATCTCAGGCCTCGCTGTGAGTGGATTCGATCCGGTCTACGAGCGTTTCTGTCGATTTTCGACCCGCACCAGACCACGCGACATCGTTGCGTTCGTCGAGGACGATCGCCGTTGGGATTTCGACGACCTCGAACGCGTCGGTAAGCTGAAGGTCGTTGTCCAACCCGACAGTCCAATTCCCCCCGTGTTCGCGCCACCACTCGATGACGTCGTCTCGAGCGATCGATTGACCGATCGGCTCGTTCGTAATCGAAATGAACTGTACATCGTTGCTGACGGTCGAGTGGACCTGTGACAGTGGTTCCATCATCGATTCACAGGTCCCACACCACGTCGCGAAGAACTCGAGGAACGTCGTGGTGCCGCGTTCCGGTGCGGAGACGGTTCCGGCATCGCTACCGGGCGCATCGAGCGTTTCGACGGAAACCGGATCCACACCGGTTTGGGTGCCCAAGATGCGACGGTCGCTAACGAACAGTCCGGCACCGCCGACGAGGCCGAGACTGCCGGCCCCGAGAAGCATGTCGCGCCGCCTCACAAGAATCCTCCGCCGTTCTCGCCGCGGACCGTGGCAAGGTCGTCGAGTATCGTGTTCGCTCCCGGCATCTTTCTGTACGCGCGTTCGACGTAGCCGTCTTCGTTGGCGAGGATGATAAGCGTCACGTGAACGAACATATCTTTCATCTCGCCATCTTGGTCGTCCTCGGATTCGCCCGAATGGGCGGCCCCCTCCGTATCTTCGGTGTAGGCGTCCGTTTTTTCGAAGCCGATTCCGAAGGTGTCGTTGACGACTTCCTGTGCTGTGTCGTGGGATTCGGGACGAAGGAACTGCCAGTTTTCGGCGTCCGGGTCCGCGCCCCGTTCCTCGGAGAACGTCCGCAACCGATCTGCGGTGTCGTAGGCGGGGTCGAACGTGACGGGCAAGAACGCGACCTCGTCCTCGTAGTCGTTCTTCGCGGCGTCGGATTGAATCTGCGCGAGCGTCGACGTGAGGGTCGGACACGGCCCGTGACACCGGGTGAAGACGAACGTCATCAGGACGTGTCGGTCACCGACGAACTCGGTCGTGGTCACGTCCCGGTCGTGAAGCGGCGACGGCACCGTCACTTCCGGAAGTTCCTGTCCGTAAGCCGGATAGGCGATGTCTTCGCTGTCCCCTCGGCGATCAGGCGAGTCGAGGACGGTGTCGGAATTACCGCGATTCAAACAACCGGCCGCGAGGATGGCTCCCGTTGTGCCCAGTGAACCCAGATATGCGCGTCGCTGCATGGCGGATTGTAGGAAGTGAGGACTCAAAGGCCGAGTGGTTCAATTCCCGAATGCCAAAGCCGCAATGAGTCTCCGGGTACGAACCGTTTCGAGACGATCACGAGCGGTCGACGACCCGATTCTGTAACACAACCAACTATGTAGCTCGCAGTCTCACCCTCGAGTATGGGCACACCAGATAGGACGCTTATAATTTGCCGACGAGCGAGCGAGACGATCACCATCGACCGAAGAACACCAGCAAAGACGTTCACGTGGAGGTCTCGATGGTAGATCTCGCAATTTCGATTGCACAGCTCGCGGCTGCGCTTTTTCTGGTCTTCTTAAACGGCTTCTTCGTCGCGGCGGAGTTCGCCTACGTCCGCATTCGGTCCACAGCAGTCGAACAACTGGCCGCAGAGGGCCGAACCGGGTCGGCAATCCTGCAAGAAGCCGTCGACAATCTCGACAATTATCTCGCGGTGACCCAGCTCGGAATTACCCTCGCCTCGCTCGGCCTGGGGTGGCTCGGTGAGCCGGCCATCGCTGCCCTGCTCGAGCCGGTGTTCGAGCCGTTGCTGCCAGAAAGCGTGATCCACATCGTCGCCTTCGCGATCGGCTTTAGCATCATCACATTCCTCCACGTCGTCTTCGGCGAACTCGCGCCGAAGACGATTTCGATCGCCCAACCCGAGCGGATCGCCTTGCTCGTCTCGCCACCGATGAAACTCTTTTACTATCTGTTCGTCCCCGGTATCATCGTCTTCAACGGGACTGCGAACCGGTTCACGCGACTGATCGGGATTCCGCCCGCCTCGGAGACGGACGAGACGCTCACAGAAGAGGAGATCCTAACCGTCCTCAGCCGATCCGGCCACGAGGGTGAAATCGGTGTGACTGAAGTAGAGATGATCGAGCAAGTGTTCACGCTCGACGATACGACCGCTCTGGACGTGATGGTTCCTCGGCCGGACGTCGAAACCCTCCGGGCAGACCTCTCGCTCCCAGAGATTCGATCACGGATCCTCGAGGCAGATCACACCCGATATCCCGTCGTCGATGCCGAAGATTCCGATCAGGTAATCGGATTCATCGACATCAAAGACGTGTTGCGCGCGAGCGAGTCGATCGAGGAGGGGACATCCAGCACAATAACGGCCGGTGAGATCGCTCGGGAGATTCCGATCGTTCCGGAGACGACATCAATCGCCGATATCCTGGCCCGGTTCCAGCGCGACCGAGGACAACTAGCCGTGGTTGTCGACGAGTGGGGGGTATTCGAGGGGCTCGTTACTGTCGAAGATATCGTCGAGCAGATCGTCGGTGATCTTCGCGACGAGTTCGACGCCGACGAACCCTCGATCGAGCGCCGCGACGACACCTACATCGTTGACGGGTCCATGTCCGTCTCAGCGGTCGACGAGCATCTCGATGCCGAATTCGAATCGGACGACTTCGGCACCATCGGCGGCTTCGTGCTGAACGAACTGGGCCGGGCCCCCGAAGCCGGCGATCGAGTCTCCGTCGATGGCTACACGTTCACAGTAGCCGATATCGACGGTGCTCGGATAACGTCGCTGCTGGTCCGTCAATCCGACTCCGCAGCGAGCGAGTGATCGGACAGCAGAGCGCAGAGCAGGTACCAGCGCCGACCGTATAGAAAAAATACTAATATCTTGCTCGAAGAACAAAACACAATGGAGTTCCAAACGACGTACCGATACCCGGTAGTGACCGCTTCGTGACGGACCGGTCGCTCCCTTCGCTGGCGGAGGTGCGATCAGTAGTCTCGCGAAATCGGATTCGTATCGTACTAGTTGCCCTGATCCTGCTCTCTGCTGGCGTCGTCATCGACGGCGCAACTGGAGATGAGACATCGACGGCGACAGAGGCGGACGTTCCCGAAGCGCCGGAGACGGATAATCACACGGTCGTCACCGAATCCGGGCGAGCAGGGACGATAACCGTCTACTCGCCCGACGGCGAAGTCGAGTACTACAACAACTCGAGAACGAAGTACTTCGACGCTGATCCGGTCGAAGGTGATCCGATGACGATCGAATACACGGCGACGGATACGATCCACTCGGAAGGACCGACGTGTAGTGATCCGCCGTGTGCGCGAAACGTCCTAGAGCGCGTCGATCTCGAGGATGAAGATCCCGAGCCCGAAGTCATCTACGAGCGCTACGATTACAAGGAGACCGCCGGCGAGTGGCACGACTCGTCGCGGATCAACGAGACCCACGTCGCCATCGCCGATATCGTCGCCGACCAGGTGTTCATCGTGAACACGGAAACGGAAGTCGTCGAGTGGCTCTGGGACGCACAGAGCGACTATCCGGTCGAAGAAGGCGGGCCGTATCCGGAAGACTGGGCCCACATTAACGACGTCGAGTACATCGACGAGGGCGAACACGAGGGTCGAATCATGGCCAGCCTTCGTAATCAGGACCAGGTCGTCTTCCTCGATCAGGAGGAGGGACTGGTCGAAGACTGGACGCTCGGAGACGAGAACGACTACGACGTCCAGTACGAACAGCACAACCCCGATTACATCCCCGAATCAGAGGGCGGTCCGGCGATCGTCGTCGCCGACTCCGAGAACGGACGCGTACAGGAGTTCCAGCGTGAAAACGGCGAGTGGAATCGGAGTTGGGAGTGGCAAGACGAGCAGATCCAGTGGCCTCGAGACGCCGACCGACTCCCCAACGGAAACACGCTTATCGCCGACTCCCACGGGAACCGCGTCATGGAGGTAAATCAATCGGGCGACATCGTCTGGGAAGTCGAATCGACGCTCCCCTACGCGGCTGAACGCTTAGAGACCGGCGCAGAAAGCGAAGGTGGTCAAAGCGCGGCTGAACTCGGACTGGAGTCTCGTACAGAAGAGGACGAGAGTGGCGGCGGCGATGACGACTCCGGCGGTGGCGGATTCGGATTCAACCCGATCGAATACCTCGGGAACGTCCTCGAGAACGTCCTCCCACACCGCATCTACAACGGCATGTTGTACGCGACGCCGATCTGGATGGGATCGACCGAGTTCGCCGCGATCGGACTGGGTCTGCTGACCGGATTGGCGTGGGCCGGGATGGAAATCAGGTGGCAACTTCGCGACGTAGGCGTCCGGTTCCGGGTCCCCGTTTACCGTCGAGGCGACTGAGTCGTCCACCCTCTCATTTAGATGGCACCGTTACGCCAGTAAGTACGTCTGCGGGATGACGTTCGAAGACCAGATTCACTCGAAAGCGTTTGACGAATAGAGGTTCGGAGCGTACTCTCTGAAGTTGAGTAACGTAGGGTCGTGATTTGACGGATTCCGACTACGCGTTCGGTATCGGGCTAATCTCGATCGTTCCCCTGCTAAACGCCGTCACATCAAATCCCTCATACGAAAAGGAGAGATTGCCGTTCCTCAGTCCTTCAGCGGCTGTCTCCGTAAACAGATCGTCGAGCGCCTCCGTATCAATCACGAAATGGAGCGGGGTAAGTTCACCGGGATCTCTGTCGTCGACAGCGGCTACCACCGCAACTACTGCGAGACTCGGTTGATCGCGCCTACTGTCGTACTCCGCCCGGAACGTATCTTCGTCTCCGTCGAACTCGATATCGTTCATCGAGTCGACGATCTCGACAGCACCAATCGCTTCTCGAGTGGATTCCATTACCAGAACGGAGGGGTTCCACCGGGATGACCCTAGATTTTGCTCGCGCAACACACATTTAAGTGGTGTCGATGTCGGTCACTCTTGAGTCGTTATAAGCGTACTCGCGACGAGCCGTCGAAGACTGCGTTGTAAACGCGATGAAACCGCCTGTCGACTGATCTCGAGTTCATCGGCAAGGTCGTCTTGGGTGGCATCTCTCGGCGAGTTGAAGTACCCACGAGAGTAAGCGAGCACCAACGTTGACCGCTGGCCCTCGGTCAAATCGAATTCCCCGTCTGATTCGAGCGGTGAGAGCGCGTGGAGTTGGGTAAGTTCGATGGGAATCTCGTTTGCACGACAGTACGATTGGAATTCGGAGACATTCTTTTGATCGCTACTCCTGACTTCGAACGTCCAGTTTTCCACATCCCCCAGCCCAGAAAGGAGCGTGACTTCAGTGTTGACGATAGCGGTTAGAACGCTTTCGTGGTCGAGGTTCCAGTCGATCCGGACGAACAGTTGCTCAGCTAACTCATCGATTACTCTAAACTCATCGACGCCTTCATCGGCGCTCAGGTCAGCCTCGAGGTCGCCGATGTTCTCCGAGTAAATCCAGAAGTACGGTATGACGGCATCGCTCGTCGGAACGACGCGATCCAGTTCGATGCTGGCGTCTGGTAACTCTTCGAAGATCGTGTTCAACGGGAATTCGGGTTGATCGACGGTGAACGAGGCTTCGATAGCCATAGATTCGATTAGCTGCTACCCTCCTTTCGAGTTTCCCGTTGCTGGTGCATGGTACGGCAAAACGTTCTCTGGTCAAACGATGATACGTCCGACTATGGCCGGCATCAACTGTAATCGATTCCGACCGAAAGGGCTGGATCGTCTCACGTTCTGAGACCGTATTCGGTGTGTCCAGACTCGCTTGAAGGCCGCTCGAGAATTCTTCGCGGTCACGAGACGGCCGACCGGACACTCAAGTCGCTCCATCGAAGCTACCAGATCAACAGGTGGCCACCGATCAGGTAGAGTCCGGCGAGGATCGACTGGAATGAGAGCGATCCGAGCGCCGAGAGGACGAGGAATGTCCGGCCGTTCATCTCGGAGAGACCGGCAGGAATCGTTAGCAAGCCTCTGACGAACAGCATCGAGTTACTCACGGCGACGGCGATCCCGCCCCAGCGATCGAACCAGCCGTCGAACCGCTCGAGTCGCGATTCCGTGACCGGGAACCACCGTTTCTCGAGAATGTACTCCCGGCCGGCACGGTGGACGAGATAAAACAGGATCACCTGTCCGATCGTCGTTCCGACGACCGCGATGGCGACGATAGTGATCACCTCCGGAATCGACGATCCGATCAGCGCCAGCGCGGCGGGGACGACGAGTTCGCTCGGCATGAACCGAAGCATCATCGCCCCCTCGAGGATACAGATTCCGAACAGTACCAGCAAGGCGAGCTCCGACGTCAGCATCGACTCGAGCCAGGTCGGCATTGCCTCGAGTTGAGGCGGATTCATTACTGGTGAATAGATCACCCGAAATGTAAGCGTTATTGATTCGTGGAGGTGCGTGTGGACAGTGCTGTCCGACCACAGATGGCAGTATTCTGGAAGCCACCTCGACACTATTCGCCGGTTTAACGAGGAAGTTAGGGACTCCAGCGGCAGTGAAGAGGCGATTGCGTCGACTGCTCGAGTCTGGATTGCAAATGACCGACACGAAAGTGGCCGACGCGACCTGCCGCTGGGTTGAACGTAGTCGTCGCTGCGGGGATTATTAACACTCACTTCAGAACCACAATGATTATTATTTTCTCCTTCAATCTTAATAACGCATGCCACAACAGACTCGGCGACGATTCGTGGAGATCGGGTTGGGAGCTGCTGCCATCGGCGCGATCGGCGGATGCTTGTCGAATCCGACGGGTAGCGACAGTGAGGAAACAGTCGTCCAGACGTCGTTTTTCGTAGTCGGTGACTTCGCGGACGCCATCGCGGGTGACGCTGCGACGGCAGAGACGCTGGTCCCGGTCGGACAGCACGGCCACGGGTGGGAGCCAGGCCCGCAGATCCAGGGAACGGTATCCGAGTCCGATCTGTTCGTTCGTGTGGCCGAGGGGTTCCAGCCGTGGGCAGACGACCTCGTGGAAACCCTCGAGGACGACGATGCCGACGTTCAGTTCATCACCGCCGGAGCGGACGTCGACCACCTCGAAGTCGGCCAGGGGCACGATCATGGAAGCGATGGCCACGATCACGAATCAACTCAGTCCACCACCGAGGACGGTCACGATCACACCGTCGACGATCCACACTTCTGGCTCGATCCGGCACGCGCAAGAACGGCCGTCGAGACCATCCGCGACGCGTTCGTCGCCGTCGACGGGGCCAACGAGGATGCATACGTCGAAAACGCCGAGGAGTACCGGGCCAGGCTCGAGGAACTCGACGAGACGTTCGAATCGACGCTCACGGACGCATCGGGGGACGTCGTACTCGTCGCCGGCCATAACGCGTACCAGTATCTCGGACACCGCTACGAGTTCGAGATCGAGACGCTGACGGGACTGGCCCCCGACAGTCGGCCGACCCCGGCGGATATCGAGCGAGCGCAGGAGATCATTGCAGAACACGACCTCGAGTACGTCTGTGCCGACCCGCTAGAATCGCAAACGGCTGCCGAGCAACTCGTCGAGGAGACGGACGCGACCGATATCCTCCCGCTGACGCCGATACCAGGCCAGACACAGGAGTGGGCTGACGACGGCTGGGGGTACGTCGATATCATGGAGAAGATCAACCTCGAAACGCTGACGGAGGTACTCGACGGACGATGACCGGTTCGTCACCGACCGACTACGAACCGAAGCGGATGGGTTCGCCAACGCCGGGACCGATCGATCCGTCTCGATCCGAGCTACTGTCAGTCGTCCTCGGGCCGACTGAGCGACTGGTCTGTACGATCTATCCGCCGGACGTGGCCGCTCCCTACCGGACGACGACGTGGATCACAGCCTCGGGGAGCGCGTTCGTCGACCTCGAGGGGATGCGATGATGTCCGGCCGAGCGTCCGAACCGATCGTCAGCGTCGACGAGGTCACCTTTCGATACGGCGAGCAAGCGGTCCTCGAGGACGTGTCGCTCACCGTCGAACCAGGCGCGTTCCTCGGACTGGTCGGGCCGAACGGAAGCGGCAAAAGCACGCTAATCGAACTCGTTCTCGGGATCAAACGTCCTGACTCGGGATCAGTGGTTCTCTTCGGCGACCGCGCTCACGAGTTCGACGAGGGCGAGCAGATCGGGTACGTCGCACAGGATGCTACAGAGACAGCTCAGGAGATGCCGATAACGGTGCGTGAGGTCGTCACGATGGGACGATACCCTCGTCGGCTCTTCGGCCGGTTCTCGCGAGCGGATCGACGGGCGATCGACGAAGCGCTCGAACGCGTCGGGATCGCGGATCTCGCGTCCCGTCGCATCGGCCGGCTCTCCGGCGGACAGCGACAACGCGTGTTCATCGCTCGCGCGCTGGCGTCCGAAGCGGACCTCCTGATTCTCGACGAACCGACCGTCGGCGTCGATGCCGAGTCGCGAGAAGCGTTCTACACGCTTCTAAGTGATCTGAATGCAACCGGACTCACCATCGTCCTCATCGAACACGACATCGGCGTCGTCACCACGCACGTGACGGACATCGCCTGTCTCAACCGCAAGCTGTACTTCGACGGTGATCCGAAGGAATTCGTTGAGACGGACGCTCTCGCGCAAGCCTACGGGTCAGACCAGCACGTTATTCAGCACGATCACTGATATGCTCGATTGGTATACTCTACTTGGTGTGGACGGAACATCCGCCGTCGCCACGATTCAGTTACTCGACCTCCTGTACGGGGTCTTCGAGTGGTTCCTCGAGGACGCGTACGGCACCATGATGGACCGTCTCGCGGAGATTCTGGGCGTGCGGATGCTCGGATACCCCTACATGCAGCGAGCCTACCTCGCTGCAGTGTGTATCGCCATCATCGGACCGATCGTCGGAACGTTCCTCGTCCACCGTGAGATGGCGATGATCGGGGATACGCTCTCCCACACCGCCTTCGCGGGTGTCGCCGTCGGTCTGTTCATCAATGCGACGTTTTCACTGTCGCTGTCACCGCTGCTCACTGCCTTCGTGGTGGCGGTCATCACGGCGTTGCTCGTCGAGTTGCTGATCGAATACGCCGATACGTACAGCGATACGTCATTGGCGATTGTATTGACCGGCGGATTCGCGATCGGGAGCATTCTCATCACTGCGACAGACGGCGGGATCGCCGTCGGGATCGACGCCTACCTCTTCGGTAGCCTCGCGACCGTTTTGAAGGCGGATACCGGACTGCTGGTCTTCATGAGTTTGCTGGTCGGCGGAGTCGTTTCGCTGGCGTACCGTCCGCTGGTATACGTCACGTTCGACGCGACGGCTGCCCGCGCAGCGAGGATTCGGGTTCGACGCTACAAACGACTCATGGTCGTGCTCACAGCGTTCGTCGTCGTGAGTGCGATGCAGATCATGGGCGTCATCTTGGTCGTGGCGATGCTCGTCGTACCGGTTGCGACCGCGGCACTGGTCGCCCAGAGTTTCAAACAATCTATCGCACTCGCGATACTCGCCGGCGAGTTCGCGGTGATCATCGGTGTAACGGTCTCGTACGCTTACGATATCGCCGCCGGTGGTTCGATCGTCATCTCGGCAATCGGCGTGTACGCCACCGTGCTTGGGTTGGAAAAGCTGGCTCGCGAAACCCCAATTTCGACGGTGATGAAATGGGGGCGAAACCACGAGAAACGTGGTGAGGATGGTAGTAAAGCCGGCAGCGGAGAAGAGGACTAAGTCGACGCGAGCGCCGCGGCGACTCGAAGCGAACCTGTCGCCGACTTCTCGTACTACCTCTCGGCCAGACGTTCGCGAAGACGGCTCTCGTCGCCGGAAAGGGTGAGAAAACAACTCTCACCGCCGAAAACGTTGCTACGAAAGGCTGATCGAATTCGGACATGTGTCCCTGATGTACTGTCATACACCACAAACGCTGAGCTGAAAGCACCAACAGGACGACCCCAAGGTATGTGTATTCGCCGTCCGAACCGACCGGCGATGGAAGGTGAGCGCGTCGTGTTTCTGTCCATCGCGTTCGCAACCCACGCTCTCGTGGGGTACGCCCTCGTTCGCGGGTTCACCGACGCGGACGCACGAATCGGGCTCGTCTTCGGCCTCGTTCCCGACGGCGATTTCCTGTTTCCCGCTACGTGGGGCTGGCCGTTCGTTCACCGCGGGCTCACCCACACACCAGTGTTCGCGCTTACGATCGTCATCGTGGTGTACGCCCTCCGGCGGGATCGGTCGATCACACTCGCCGTCGCCCTCGCCATCGGATCACATCTCGCGATCGACTCGCTGTCTTCGAAAGGGATCGATTGGGTGTTCCCGCTGGCAGAGACCGCCGGGCCCGGACTCAGCGTTCATGGGCCGGTTGCAACGATCGTGCTCTGGACCGCGTCGATCGGTCTTCTCGTGGTCCGGACGGACGTTCTCGAGCGGTCATCGGAACGCTCGGACCCCGAACCTCGATACTGAGATGCCGCCGATCACCACGGGCATCCAGTAAATCGCACCCCTGAAAATGAGAACGGCGGCGGTGATAGCCGACGCCCCTATTCCGGTGGTCGGAACGAGTAGCGTGACGAACGCCGCATCGATTCCGCCGAGCCCTCCAGGAAGCGGGGCCGCACCGGCGAGGTTCGCGAGTGGAATCACGAACAGGAGAACGGCCGGTGAGACGGCGTAGCCGATCGCTTCGAACGCCACAAGCAGCGCGGCCACCTGAAAAAGCCAGCCGACCAGTGAGAGTCCAACAGCGGAACTGAGACGCCATCGATCAGTTCCCACACGCTCGATATTCGCGAAGAATCGACCCAGTCGTTCTTTGAGGTCTTTCTCGAGGGCGTCTGCGTCGAAACGGTCGAGGCGACCGAGTCGTGGTGCGACGAGGCCCGGAAGTCGATCGACAAGTACGTGTCTCCATCGCCACAGGAGAACGATAACGGCCACGATGCCACCGATCAGCACGACCGCGGAGGCGACGGTATTCTCGAGTTGCTGATTGATGGCGGTCGTGGTCGCATAGTAGCCGATGCCCGCGAGGATGAGCGAGATCGACGGAACGACGTTGAGTACGTCGACGGTCGCGATGCCGGCGAGACCGGTCTCGTAGCGCGCATCCGACGCCTCGGAGATCAGCAACGCTGCAATGGGTTCGCCGCCGGCCTGCCCGAACGGCGTAACGTTGTTCGAGAAGACGGCACCGGTGTAGACCAAAAACGCCGTACTGACCGAGACGTGGACGTCGAGCGAGGCGAGCACCGTCCGAAGCATCAATCCCCAAGCCGCAAGCCAGCAGAGTGCGAGCGCGAACGTCGCGACGACCAACAATGGATCCGCCGAGAGCAGCGAGTCGATGATGTTGCGCGCTCCGACGGCAAAGAACAGGACGGCAAAGACCGCAATCGTCCCGATCCCGCCGATAAGGAGTGCACGCCTATTTCGCTCGTCCATGCCTGGTATCGATCCTTAGTGAACTTGAAACGTCTGGTTGGCGTCTGCGGGCAGTTTGCCATCGGTGATCTCGTCTCCAATCGATTTATTTAGATAGGCCCAATCGTCTCCGATAATGGAGAATACGTCTGGATCGAACGTCCTCTTCGTCGTGTTGGATACCGTTCGGAAGGACCACCTCGGCCCGTACGGGTACGAACGGGAGACGACGCCGGAGCTCTCGAGGTTCGCACAGGAGGCGACCGTTTTCGACTCGGCCGTTGCACCCGCGCCGTGGACGCTTCCGGTTCACGCCTCGCTGTTTACCGGGCGCTATCCGAGCCAGCACGGGGCCGACCAGGGGAGCCCGTACCTCGACGAGACGCCGACGCTCGCGTCGATCCTGTCGGCGACCGGCTACGACACGGCATGTTACTCCTCGAACGCCTGGATAACGCCGTACACCGGCCTCACCGACGGGTTCGAACACCAGGACTCGTTCTTCGAGGTGCTTCCCGGAGACGTCCTCTCGGGTCCGTTAGCCAGCGCGTGGCAGTCCGTCAACGACAACGAGTACCTCCGCGAGTTGGCGTCGAAACTCGTCCACCTCGGCGCGATGGCCCACGCCAAACTCGCGAGCGGCGAAGGATCCGACTCGAAGACCCCGACGGTCATCGACCGGACGAAATCGTTCATCGACGAGAGCGACAGCGATCAGGGCTGGTTCGCGTTCGTCAACCTGATGGACGCACACCTGCCGTACTACCCGCCCGAGCAGTACCGCAAGGAGTTCGCCCCGGGCGTCGACCCCAGCGAGGTTTGTCAGAACTCCAAAGAGTACAATTCGGGCGCTCGCGACATCGACGACGAGGAGTGGGAAGACATTCGATCGCTGTACGACGCCGAGATCGCGCACATGGACGCCGAACTCGGCCGACTGTTCGCCTGGCTTCGCGAAACCGGCCAGTGGGAGGAGACGACCGTCGTCGTCGCTGCCGACCACGGCGAACTCCACGGCGAACACGACCTCTACGGACACGAGTTCGCCCTCTACGACGAACTCATCAACGTGCCGCTCATGGTCAAACACCCCGACCTCGAGGCCGACCGGAACGGGTACCTCGTCGAATTACTCGACTGTTATCACACAGTCCTCGACGCGCTAGACGTCGACCCGACCGCGGTCGAGGCCGACATCGACGGCGATGTTCGCGATTTCGACTCGACACGATCGCTACTCTCGAGCGAGTACCGGGCGTTCGACGCTTCCGGGGAGACGGACATTGGCCAGGAGGCCGTCCTCGAAAGCGATGACGACTACGCGTTCGTCGAGTACGCCCAGCCGGTGATCGAACTCCACCACCTCGAAGAGAAAGCGAGCGACGGCGGCATTGAGTTACCCGACGATCACCGCGCGTACTCACGGTTGCGGTCGGCCCGAAGCACCGACGCGAAGTACGTTCGCGCCGACCGGATTCCAGACGAAGGGTACCGACTCGACGACGATCCAGACGAAGAAACGTCGATCGATCCGAACGAAGACAACGTAGTCGCTGAGGCCGAACGGGCACTCTCACGCTTCGAGAAAGCTGCAGGCGGCGCGTGGGACGACCCATCCGACGCGGATCCCGAGGACGGCGACGGGTTAGCCGAGGCAGACGAAGAAACCCGAGACCGGCTCCGCGAACTCGGTTATCTCGAGTAACCGAGTTACGAGCGCATCCGTTTCCGGCCCATTACCGGTGAGATAGACCAAATCTCTCTTTTTCATTGACAATTCATAGACCAATAAGATTACGTATGCTGGCTCGCAACTGCCTCGCAAGCGATGGAGGATCAACAGTTCCTCGAGTCTGAATGGGATTATTGCGTCGTGTTGGATGCATGCCGATACGACGTGTTCAGTGAGGTGTACGAAGAGTATCTCGAGGGGACGCTAGAAAAACGCTGGAGTACCGGTTCGTCGACGCCGGAGTGGGCGTATCGGACGTTCGACAGTAAACACGACATCGCATATTTTTCGGGAAATCCGTTTATCAACGATCTGGGGATCCCACTGAACGAACTCAAGTGGGGAGCGAGTTGTGAGTACGAGTGGTCGGCGACGGATCACATTACCAACGTCTTCGACGTCTGGAAGACTGGGTGGGACGACGACCTCGGAACGGTTCCGCCCGAAAGTCTCGAAGAGGCGTTCCGAACCAACTCGGCGGCCGTTGAAGCGGCTGATCGGACGGTCCTGCACTATATGCAGCCCCACGCGCCGTATCTCTCTCGGGGCAAAGGACAGAAACTCAAACAGATCCAAAAGGGCATTCGACGACAGGAAGAAGCCGAGAACTCGGATGAAGAAGAAGAATCGGGAGCGCTCTCGTCGCTCGGTGACACCATCCGGCCCAAAGTCGAGAGTCGACTCGAGGATAGCGAGCTCGCACAGAAAGCGGGCCTCTGGCTGGAACTCGACCCCACGGAACTGGTGCGAAACGGTACTCGAGAGGCCGCGCTGGAGCTGTACGAGGAGAACCTCCGAATCGCCCTCGAGGCCGTCGCCGACCTCATCTCGGAACTCGATGGAACGGTCGTCGTTACCGCAGACCACGGCGAAGCGTTCGGCGAGCAGGGGGTCTGGGAACATCACATCGAAACGCACATTCCACCGCTGATGGAGGTACCGTGGCTCGAAGTCGAGTAACAATCAGTTGCGCTCGAGTGCCCGAAACAGCGAACGATTCGGCCCGGTCGTGTCGGTGGGGTCGGGGAGGATCACTATGACCGGAATGAAAATCAGCCACTATTTCGAATTCGAGGATCACGTCACCGGCGGCATCCGCGAGTCGGTCGCCCACCAGCGGAAGATACTGGATCGGTTGGATCTGCGGTACTCGACCGATCCGACCCTCAACGGCGACGCCTTCCACTGCAACCTGATGGGGCCTCGCTCGGTCTGGTATGCGAAACGCGCTCGAGCGCGTGACATCCCCGTCGTCGCACATACCCACGTCACTGCCGAGGACTTCGGTGACAGTTTTCGGTTTACCAATGCACTGGCCAAACCCCTGAAACCGTATCTCGAGTGGGCTTACGGATTGGCCGATGCGCTGGTCTGTCCCTCCGAGTACAATCGGGGCGTGATCGAGGAGTACACTGATACGCCGACGCGAGTGATTTCGAACGGCGTCGACCGACAGAAACTCGAGGGGTTCGAATCCCTCAGATCGGAGTATCTCGAGCGGTACGACCTCGAACCGCCCGTCGTCTTTCTCGTCGGCCACGTCATCAAACGGAAAGGCCTCGAGACGTTCGTCGAGTTGGCTCGCCGAATGCCGGAGCTGGACTTCGCGTGGTTCGGACCGTTGGACCTCTCGTTGAAGGGCCGAGAGACGACACGGCTAATCGAGGGATCGCCAGACAACTGCACGTTCACCGACTACATCGACGACATTCGCGGGGCATATGCAGCCGGTGACATCTTCTGTTTCCCGACCCACGAAGAAAACGAGGGGATTGCGCTGCTCGAGGCGATGACTGCCGGTAAACCGGTTCTTGTCCGCGATATCGAGACCTTCTCGTGGCTCGAGGACGGAACGGACTGTCTGAAGGTATCGCAGTCGGCCGGCGGATCCGGCGTGGCGGCGTTCGTCGACGCCCTCGAACGGCTCAAGGACCCGGAACGCAGAGAACTGCTCGGATCGAACGCCGCCGACAGAAGCGAGGCGTTCTCGCTCGAGTCGGTCGCGAATCAGTACCAGTCGCTGTACGAGGGGGTGGTCTGAATGAAGATTGGATTCTTTACGGACAGCTATTTCCCCGAGATAGATGGCGTAACGTACACGATACAACTCTGGCGCGAGAAACTCGAGGAGATGGGACACGAGGTCTACGTCGTCTATCCGGATGGCGACTACGACCCCGGCGACCGCGAGGTTCCGGTTCGATCGCTGCCGAACCCCTTCTATGCTGGCTATCGGATCCCCCTGTTCAGGCGGCCGTCGACGCTACCTGATCTCGACATCGTCCACTGTCACGGTCCCGCACCAGTTGGCATGCTAGGGCGATACTACGCGCGTAAACACGAGATTCCGACGATCTACACTCATCACACACCGCTCGAGGAGTACTTCCACCAGAACGTGAGATTCGAGTCTGTTGCACAGGCACTCTCGAAGTGTTACGTTCCGCTGGAGAACTCCTTCCTCGAGAGCTTCGAAATCGTAACCGCCTCGACGGCGAGGATCGAACGCACCGTCAATCACGTCCAGCTTCCGGTGGGGATCGACATGGAGTTCTTCCAGCCAACGGACGAAGTCTGGTATTCATCCGTCGACAAACCCGTAATCGGGTACAGCGGGCGACTCAGCATGGAGAAAAACGTCGACGACATTCTTCGAGTCGCCGGGAAGCTCCCCGAATACGAGTTCGTCATCGTCGGGGAAGGGCCCTACCGCTCCCGTCTCGAGGCGAACGCACCGGACAACGTCGAACTTCGAGATTTCCTCCCTCGCGAAGAGTTGCCGACGTTTTACTCCTCACTCGATGCGTTCGTAACGGCCTCGACGGCAGACACCCTGGGGCTCTCGACGCTCGAGGCCAATGCCTGTGGCACGCCGGTCATCGCCGCCGACGTTCCGCCGTTCGATCAGACGATCGGTCCCGACAACGGCAGCCGCTTCGAGTACGGGAACATCGCGGAGATGGCCGATACTATCGAGAGCTGTCTCGAGACGGACCGAGAAACCAGAACGGCAGTCGAACGCTACGACGTTCGTCGCACGCTAGAGCACCTCGACCATCTGTATCGGAGCATGCAAACCTCGGCAGACGAAACGCCGACAGCGGCCGACGAACGGTGGGGGTTCTCGGAAGACTCGCCGGGATCGCTCGACTGACCGCCGAGCGGCCGACTAACGGGAGGGATCGAGCATCGCTTTTCGATCGACGTTCTTACTCTATTGAGCGGGTTCTATTGCAATCCTCAACAAGTACCAGGACTGGTGAATTCAATCGGCGGGTGTAGAAATAGACTTATCACCAGGTATCATGAAGTACGGGCATATGTCCGCAGATAACGGTTCGAAGAGGAATGCGGGTGGGGGAATTGCAGTTGGGCTCGGACTCGGAGTCGCCATCGGTGTCGCGATGGATGAGTTGGCGATGGGGATTGCCCTCGGTCTCGTATTCGGCATCGCTTTCGATTCGGTCTGGTCTCAGAGAGGAGAGTGACATCCTCTCCACCGTTTACAGCGGAATGTTCTCCTCACGGAAATTAGCGTCCACCGGTTGGATTTCAACAGAGCCACATGATGCTCCCGTGTAACCGGGTTGTAACGGCGAGTGGAATCGTTCTCGAACGGTATCAATTGAGCGTGAGGACCGGTATCGAGGTAGTCCGAAGGACTCGTTCCGTGATGCTCCCGAGGAGGTGCTGATCGATACCCCGCCGACCGTGCGTGCCCATCACGATGAGATCCGCACCCTCAGCGTTCGCGTAGTCGCTGATCTCTCGAGCGACCGATCCCGACTCGACGGCGGTCACGACGTCCTCGACGCCCTCCGTTCGTGCCGTCGCTGCGGCTTCCTCCAGCAACTCCTCAGCCGCCGCCTGCCGCTCGGCGTCGTCGCCAACGCCGAGTGTCGACTCCTCGAGAACGGTCAGCAGCGAAAGCGTCGCGTTCGTCTGCGTGGCTATCGCCGCCGCGCGTTGTAGCGCCGTCTTCGCGTGATCGCTGCCGTCGGTTGGAACGAGGATTGTTTCGTAGGGGTAGGTCGTTTCCACGTCGTCGGTCCCGCAGACCGTCAAGACGGGCATCGGTGCCGTGTTAGCCACGTGCGCCGCAACGCTTCCGAGGACGTACCGCTCGAGACCATCCCGACCGTGAGTTCCCATCACGATGAGATCGGCGTCGATGCGCGGGGCATACTGGACGATCACCTCGCGGGGATTGCCCTGAATGAGTTTCGACGTGACGGTGACGTCGTACGCCGCTGCCCGGTCGCGGGCGTCCGCGAGAACTTCTTCGCCCGTTTCCTCGAGAACGTCGACGACTTCGGTCCCGAGTCGCGTCTGGCTCGGTTCGTTCGTGTCCGCGACGTACAGAAGCGAGACGGTGCTACCCCGATCGGCAGCGATCTCGAGGGCGTGATCGAGTGCGGCAGACGAGGGGTCGCTCTCGTCGACGGGAACGAGAATCTGATCGTACATAGCTACTGTCGCATACGTTCCGGATATACTTACAAGTATTTCTGGATATTCGCCAGACACACACCTGCGTCGCTTCCCACCGCACCGACCGATCAACGCAACTGTCCTCGCTCGGTGGCGTCTCGATTTCGGTGGTGTCGATCCGATTCGTTCGTATTCCGATATCCCTATATAAACGACGGCGAAACCGCCACGTATGCAGAATGCTCGCGTACTCGTGACGGGTGCAACGGGGTTCATCGGGTCGAACCTCACGAATACGCTCGCCGAGGACAACGAGGTCATCGCGATCGACAACAGCTACCTCGGCACACCCGATAACCTCGATGCGGGGGTCACCTACGTCGAGGCCGACGTCCGCGACGAGGACCTCCCGACGGACGTCGACGTCGTCTTTCACCTCGCGGCGCTCTCGAGTCGACAAATGCTCGAGGACAATCCTCGAGAGGGAGCCGAGGTCAACATCGATGGCTTCGTCAACGTCGTCGAGCAGGCGATGGCAGACGGCTGTCGGACGGTCGTCTACGCCTCGACGTCGTCGATTTACGGGAGCCGACAGTCGCCGACGCCCGAGGACACCGAAATCGAGGCGTCGACGGGCTACGACGCGTCGATGCTCGGACGGGAACGGTACGCCGAGTACTACAACAACTTCTACGACGAACTCACGCTCGCGGGAATGCGGTTTTTCTCCGTCTATCAGGGCTACGGCGGAGCCGAAGCACATAAAGGAACGTACGCGAATACGGTCTCGCAGTTCACCGACGACATCGCGAACGGTGATTCACCCGTGTTGTGGGGCGATGGCACGCAGACGCGAGACTTTACGCACATCGACGACATCGTTCACGGCCTCGAGACGGCCGCCGACCACGAACTCGCGGGAGCGTACAACCTCGGGACCGGCGAGCCCTACTCGTTCAACGAGACAGTGGAACTGATCAACGAAAACCTCGGGACGGATATCGAGCCGGTCTACGAGCCGGTTCCGCTCGAGAACTACATCTACCACACCTGCGCCGACATCTCCAAGATTCAGGCGGAAACCGACTGGGAGCCCCGGATCGGCTTCGAGGAAGGTGTCGAACGCGTCTGTGAATCGTACCTTTCTGCGGACCAGCAACTACCGAACACGAACTGATCACGCGATCGGAATCGATCCAGTGCCGTCTCGTCCTCGAGCGGACGACACGCCGATGGCCTCCGTTCGATACTCTCGCCGGAGCGATGCAAATCAAAGTTGCTATGGTCCCCACACCACGAAGGGGGATATAGAATGGTACACGTCAGCGTCATCGGGTGCGGGAACATGGGTTCGGCCCTCATACGGGGCCTCGCCAGAACCGGGACTCACACGGTCACAGCCTGTGACGTCGACCCGCAGGCTCTCGATTCGGTTACGGAATTTTGTTCGAACACGACGACGGACCTCGAGACGGCTGCCGAGGCGGAGATCGTCTTCGTCGTCGTCAAGCCGGATATCACCGGAACGGTCGTCGAGGATCTCGATCTCTCTGCGGAGCAGACGCTCGTCTCTATCGCCGCCGGCGTCTCGACGGACGTGCTCGAGGCGCGGACGGACGCGGCGGTCGTTCGGCTGATGCCGAACCTCGCTGCGGAGTCGGGGACCATGGCGGGTGCGATTTCCGGCACGGAAATCGGTGAGGATGTCACGTCCGTGCTCGAGGACGTCGGCATCGTCGTCGAGATTCACGAAGAGCAGATGGACGTCGCAACCGCGGTCAACGGCAGCGGACCCGCGTTCGTGTTTTACCTGCTAAATGCCGTCAAGCAAGCCGGGATTTCCAGCGGACTCGACCCCGAAAAGGCGGAAATCCTGGCGGCACAGACGTTCAAGGGGGCCGCGGAGACGGTGCTTCGCGACGAGCGAACCACGGACGAACTCATCGATGCGGTCTGCTCGCCGAAGGGAACGACGATCGAAGGGATGAACGTTCTCCGGAACAGCAGCGTCGAAGAGACGGTCGCAGAGGCGGTGGCCGCGGCCGAAGAACGATCTAGCGAACTCGCAGCAGAGGTTGCCAATGAGTGATACGATCGAAATGAACGACGTCGACACCGCACGACGACTCGCAGCCAACGCAGATCGGGCCGTCGTGAAGGCGGGAACGAACTCGCTGACCGACGAACAGTCGAACCTCGACGACGACAAACTCGACAAACTCGTCGACGACGTTCAGGACCTACGCTCGAGCGGGACGGACGTGTTGCTCGTCTCCTCGGGTGCCGTCGGTGCCGGAAAGGGACGAGTCGGCTACGAAAGCGAGACCGTCGAGCAATCACAGGCACTGTCGACCGTCGGTCAATCCCACCTGATGCATCGGTACACGGAAAGCTTCGACCGCTACGATCAGAAAGTCGCCCAGATACTCATCACCCAGAGCGACCTCGATAATCCGGACCGGTTCACTAACTTCACGAACACCGTCGAAACGCTCCTCGAGTGGGGTATCGTTCCGATCATCAACGAAAACGACGCCGTCACGACCGAAGAGATACGAATCGGCGACAACGACATGCTCTCGTCGTCGATCGCGATCGGTTCCGAGGCCGACCTGCTGGTGACGCTGACCGACGTCGGCGGCGTCTACAGGGAGAATCCGAAGGACAATCCCGGCGCAGAACGGATCGAGGCGGTCGGGCACAACTACGGGGAGGTACAGGACCTGATCGAAAGCAGTTCCACCGCGTCTTTCGGCGGGATACAGACGAAGGTAGCGGGCGCACGGTCAGTGAGCGAACACGGAATCCCCGCCGTCATCGCCAGATCGACCGAGAAGGGTGTCCTCGAGAAAATCGATGCCGGCAAGCCAGTGGGAACCATATTCATCCCAACGAACGGTGAGACCGATGACTGAGAAATCCCCCGAAACGAAGGTCGCGGAGGCACAGACGGCCGCGCTCGAGCTGGCCAAACGGTCCGGCGAGGAACGTTCCGAAGCAATCATCTCGATCGCCGAGGCGATCGACGACCGACACGACGAGATACTCGATGCTAACGAGACGGACGTTCGCGAGGCCGAGGCGCTCCTCGAGGACGGCGAGTACACGCAGGCGCTGGTCGACCGGCTGAAACTCTCGTCGTCGAAACTCGAGGACATTGCGGAGATGGTCCGAAGCGTCGCCGACCAGGACGATCCGCTCGGGGCGACCCAGACCGCCAGACGCCTCGACGAGGATCTCGAACTGTACAAACGCACCGTGCCCATCGGGGTCATCGGAACGATCTTCGAATCGAGACCCGACGCGCTCGTCCAGATCGCCGCGCTCAGTCTCAAGTCGGGGAACGCGGTGATTCTCAAAGGCGGGAGCGAAGCGAGCGAATCGAATCGGATCCTCTTCGAGATCATTCGAGAGGCGACAACCGACATGCCCGACGGCTGGGCACAACTCGTCGAGGCGCGCGCAGACGTCGACGCCCTGCTCGAGATGGACGACTCGATCGACCTGCTGATGCCCCGCGGGAGTTCACAGTTCGTCAGTTACATCCAGAACAACACGAGCATTCCCGTGCTCGGCCACACGGAAGGCATCTGTCACGTCTACGTCGACGAGCACGCTGACCAGTCGATGGCGGTGGACATCGCCTACGACGCCAAGGTGCAGTACCCGGCAGTGTGTAACGCAGTCGAGACGCTGTTGGTCCACGAAGCCGTTGCCGAGGAATTCCTCCCCGAGATGGCCGAGCGATACACCGAAGCCGGCGTCGAGTTGCGCGGCGACGAACGGTCCCGCGAGATCGTCGATATGGAGCCTGCAACCGCCGAAGATTGGGCGACCGAATACGGCGACCTGATCCTCTCGATCAACGTCGTCGACTCGCTCGAGTCTGCGATAGAGCACATCACGACCTACGGCTCGAAACACACGGAATCGATCGTCACCGACGATTCTGATCGCGCGAGCGAGTTCATGCGGAGTCTCGACTCGGCGAGCGTGTTCCACAACGCCTCTACCCGCTTCGCCGACGGCTACCGGTTCGGACTCGGGGCCGAAGTCGGCATCAGCACCGGAAAGATCCACGCCAGAGGGCCGGTCGGCCTCGAGGGACTGACCACCTACCAGTACTACCTCGAGGGCGACGGCCACCGCGTCGCGACCTACGCCGGGGAGGACGCCAAGCCGTTCGTCCACGAAGAGATAGACGACAGCTAATCTGCAAGCGAAAAGATGCGATCCGAATTTTGACAGACCAGTTCAGTCGTCGGCAACAGCGTACGACCTACCTGCGTCGATTTCGAACTTGCCGTCATCGGACGCTTCTCCGCCTATACAACTCTCGGTTCCAGACTCGAGGGCCGTCACTTCGACCACGAGGTCGCCCCCGTCGACCGAGACGGCGACGGCGTCGAAGCGTCGTCGGTACTCGGTGGCGTGTTTGCTCGAGGTGTTGATTCGAATCCGGTCCTCGAGGAGCCCGACCTCGGCCAATTCCTCGACTTTCCGATACGTCGTCGAACTCGGGATCGCACAGCGCTCGGACAGTTCAGTCGCAGTCAGGGGTTCATCGTGCGTTGCCTCGAGGATGGTCCGACAGTCGGCATCGTTGAGCGCCCCCAGCACCGCCTGGGCATCAGCGGCGTCTTCGATTACGGTGTGTTCTTGTGTCGCCTGTGAGAGAGTAGTGCTCATTGTCTTACCTACTAGTATCGGCGCTATCGCCACCAATTGAATACCCATAAATACAGGGTATTTTATATAGGGGTGAGTATCCGGGAGGTGGCGTCGAACCCGAACACGGTCGACGGAGGGTTTAGGGGGGTGGAACCCACAACGGAAGGTAATGGCCTCGGGGATCCGCGCGGAGGTGAAACTCACCGATCCGGACGGCTGCATTGTAACACAGGCCGCCACGGAGGCAAGCGGAACCGTCCAATCGGTCTCCAAGAGCACGAGTCCGGAACAGCCCGAGCGCGTCTCCGAGGAGTTCATGCTGCAGGCGGCGGAGTATCCCGACGAGTTCGAAACTGACACCGAACTATCGCCGGTCTTTTCGTACGGCTCGAGCGAAGTCTACCGATTCGATCGGGAACTCGGTTGCGGGTGTCCCTGCGAGTGCATCGAACGCCACGGCTCGCCCGTGATCGACGTTCGAGCGAGGGAGTCTGCGCTGTTTCTCACCTTCCACGCGCCCGATATGGAGGGGTTACAGGCGATCATCGGGGAGTTACAGCGTCGGTACTCGACTCTGGATGTCCAGCGACTGCTTCAGTCACAACACGACCGCGCCGAACAGCATCTCGTCTTCGTCGATCGGAGCACGCTCACGGACCGACAAACGGAGGTGCTCGAGACGGCCCACCGAATGGGGTACTTCGACCACCCGAAACGAGCCAACGCCGGCGAGGTCGCGGACGTACTCGACATTTCCGGGACGACGTTCAGCGAACACCTCGCGGCCGCACAGACGAAACTCCTCGATGCGATCGTCGAATACGAACCGGAGTGATCGACGATTCTCGAGGGCATTGG
Organism: Halostagnicola larsenii XH-48; assembly: GCF_000517625.1. GTDB lineage: Archaea > Halobacteriota > Halobacteria > Halobacteriales > Natrialbaceae > Halostagnicola > Halostagnicola larsenii. Next base: position 354,070 of record NZ_CP007056.1, read on the forward strand.
TCAAGAAGGCTTCGAGAACTACCGGCGGCTGGCAGCGAACCGCAACCCTATATGCAATGGGCACGCAGCAATGAACAAAGACCACCGGTTCGAACGAACCGACCATCCTCATGAGTAGATACGAGTTCACCTGCCCGGAATGCGGACAAGTAATCGAGGTCAACGAGTCTATGCGCGAGGCCACGTTGACCCACGGCTGTCCAGTCTGTAGCGCCGACGTTACGGCCGCCGATTTTGCCCCTAATCAGCAAACGAGTTGAGAGGAGCGAGGCGCGGCGTCTCCGTCAGTCCGTTCGATCGATTTCCGTTCGCCGTCCGCTCAGCGACTCGGGCTCGAGGCGGTACAGTTCGATGTCGAGGTCCTGTTTGTCGTGCGCCCAGATTTCGAAGAGCGGGCGCTTCGCGTCTCCGTACTGGGCGATCTGTTCCGGCGTCAACGTCGTCGGCGGAATGGACTCGAGGACGCCGATAGCCACGACGCTCCGATAGGTCTCGTCCTGTTCGTCGTAGACGACGAGGCGAGCAGCCGGCGAGGAATCGAGAAACTGTCGTTTTTCGCTTTCCGGCGTCGATACGAGCCGCAGATAGACGACGCGATCGGTATCGTCGTACCCGTATGAAATAGGAATCGCGTAGGGGTCGTCCTCGCGCGCGAGCGACAGTACCCCCGTCTCGTGAGCGCCGAGGAAGGCATCGATCGCCTCGTCGGTCATTGCAGTCTCCTGGTCGATTGCCATCGTTTCAGTACGATGGGCAAGGGGGAACACGCTCTTTATAGTTGCCATCGCGCGGGCAGGACCGATGCAACGAAATTGATTGGCATTCGTAATACCAAGAACGGCACCCCTGTCGAAATTCGACCGAACAAGTTCGTCCCAAATATCATCCACCTGCGTTCCCAACCGGGAGACGAATGAGCGACCGCACGAATAGATCCCCGACACCCACCGAATGCGCCACGCTCGAGACGCTCGAAGGAGAACCACACGCGCGAGTATTCGAGAACGAGCCGCGAACGGTTCGACTGACGCTGGACGAAGGCGAACGGCTTCCGGCACATACCCATCCCGATCGCCAGGTCGTCTTCCATCTGCTCGAGGGACGGATGGCCGTCACGGTCGGCGAGGACCGCCACGAACTACGCGCGGGTGAACTACTCCGGTTCGACGGGGAGCAAGACGTTTCGCCGAAAGCGCTCGAGAAGAGTGTCGCAATCGTCGTGCTCGCCCAGCACGCAAACGGCTAGTCTCGGACACGGTTCACGATTTCATCGCTACTCGAGGGCCGGTGTGAGCCATCGCGATTTTGGGCCGGCAACTGCGGACCTCCACCGGATCGGGAGCGTCCACGGTTACCCTATCAACCAGCCCGATTCAATCCGAGTCCTGTTTCGCGTCCTCGATCATCGCCGCGAGTTTCTCGTCCGCGATCGATTTGAACAGGTCCTCGGAAAGCCCTCGCTGTACGTCGACGGTGAGCATCGCGTCGCAATCGTCGACGATTTCGGGAGCCCACGTTCCCTCCGCAAGCTTCGATTCGTCAGTGACGATAGCCTCGCCGTCTTCGATATCGATGAAGGCGGTGACGGTGTTCCACAGATCGACGCGCGCCGTCGACGCCTCTTCGTACAGGCCCGACAGTTGCGTGTCCCGGATCGGTTTGGACTCGACCGCCTCGCGCAGATCCTCGAGTGCAACGGCGTACTCTTCGGATTCGATCGACTCGTCGTTCGTCATCGGCTCCACCACCAGATTGACGATCTGAGACGCATACAAGTACGCGTTGGGTTAGCGACCCAAACGTAAGTACCTCGCCTTTAGCCGTGAGCGAGTATGGTAGGGTGCTTCGGCCGCACGAATTGGCAGATCTTCCAGCGTGAGGAGACAGAAAGTACGGAGTTCCCACTAGAATCGTCCAACGGACGTTCGTATTTCCACACTAATTTGTATCCGTCGTCCCGATGAGTCGGTATGGAACCTCTCGAAATTAGTGGTCGGATACTGGCAGGGATCCTGCTCATCGGGTTGAACGCGTTCTTCGTCGCCATCGAGTTCGCGCTGACCCGCGCTCGCCAGTACCCCGAGTCGGAGTTCGACACGCCGTCGCTCCAACTCGCCTGGGACATGACCGACAACCTCGAGTTTTACCTGACGACGTGTCAGGTGTGGATCTCGGGGACGAGTATCGCATTGGGTATCGTCGCCGAACCCGGGCTTGCGGCGATATTCGAGCCGATATTCGAAGACACAAGGCTGGCATCGATCGGCGCCGGCTCGTTGCTCGGGTTCTTGCTCATCAACCTGGTTCACCTGACCCACGGCGAGCAAACGCCGACGTACCTCGGCGTCGAACGGTCGAAACAGGTCTGTAAGTACGGTGCGCGGCCGCTGTACTGGTTCGCCAAGGTTCTCGCTCCGGTGATCAAGTTCGGCGACCTGATCGCGAAGGGGACGCTCCGACTCTTCGGCATCGAGATGACCGGTGCGTGGCGCGAAACCGAACGGGACGTCATCGAATCTCGAGCGGACCTGCGAAACCGACTCGGGGCGGTCCTCGAGGAGGGCGACCTTCCCGACGAACGTCGCGAGGAAGTGATGAACGCACTCGAGATCGGTGAACAGACAATCAGTGAGGTGATGGTTCCCCCCGAGGATATCGTCGCGCTGTCGACAGCCGACGACGCAGAGACGAACTTCCAGCGGATGGAAGACCGCCCGCAGACCCGCTACCCGCTGGTCGGCGACGACCTGACCGACTTTCAAGGAATCGTCTACACGCCGGTGCTGGTCAGACACCGCGAGAAACTAACTGACGAACTCGATTTCGCCGAGTTGGCGGCACCGCCGATGACGCTCTCACCCGATACGGACGTCAGCGACGCGATTGACCAGTTCCAGACCGAAAGCCAAGAACTCGCGCTGGTGATCGAAGACGGCGATGTCGTCGGGCTCGTAACCGTGACGGACCTGCTCGAGGTGATCATGGGAGATATCGAGGATCCGCTCGATGCAGAGCACGTCGGGTCACTAGACTAGCCCGACCGGTCCGAATCGGGTTTGGGCCGTCCCTTTTTCCCGTTTGCTACCCAACATGTGAACGTGTACGACGATATCTTAGTCCCGACAGATGGAAGCGATGCGAGCGATGCGGCAGTCGCACACGCGATCAGTATCGCGAAACCGCACGGGGCGACGGTCCACTTCCTGCACGTGATCGACATCGGGACCGAGATGTCGGCGTCCGGGCTCGGAACGATCGCGCCGGAACTCACGGAAACGCTCGAGCAAGAGGGAACCGATGCACTCGAGAGCGCCCAGGAACGAGCCGAAGCGGCCGGTGTGCAACACGAACGGACCATGCTCGAGGGAACCCCACAGGAGGCAATCACCGACTACAGCAGTGACCACTCCGTGGATCTCATCGTAATGGGTCAGAGCGGTCGCTCGGGACTCAAAGAGCACATCATCGGCAGTTCGACGGACCGCGTTATCCGATCCGGCGAAGCCCCGGTACTCGTCGCACACGCGGAGCGTACAGAATCGGGAGACGGAAAGTAAACTACCCCTCTCTACTCGTTTGCCTTCGGCTCATTCCTTGAGGACGCAGCTTTCCCCGTGGTGGCGGTTTCGGCCTCCTCCCTGCATGGACGTTGCGCAGTTCACGACGGCGATTCACAGGTGGGTGTTGCTCTCATCCTCGCTACTTCGGTCGGCCTTCAAAGGTTGATAATAAATATAATTCAGGCATCCCGGCCCGTGACAATCTCCCTTCCCCAACACAAATTCAGAAAGTCGGTTCTTAACCGGTATAATTGCCACTATCAGCCGTATAGTCGGATTTGTTCAGGGCAAAATTCCCGTTCAGGTCAGATGTTTGAGTATTGTTCAGGGCAAAAACGCAGTACGGAAGCGATGTTCAGGGCAAATACTCACCCAAAACCAACTAGTATACAATGGGTTGCACCCGTTGGACAGGGTTGCGGACAGCCTCTCGGCCTATGACATGTTTATCAGCATACTGATGGGTGGTATGCGACTAGATGGACGCGCAGTACGAGGCGGATCACTGATGTCTGAAAGTACAGTTTCGGCGCTTCTCGAGCAGTTATGAAAGCGTGACCAGTGGGTGTGCTGGCGAGAAGAATCTCGAGATGGGAAGCCGACTAAGATCCCAGTGACACCGGGGAGTGGTGAGTTTGCGTCCTCGACGGATCCGACCACATGGGCGTCAGCCGAGACGGCGCTCGAGTATGCCGACTCGAGAGAGGCGGATGGCATTGGGTTCGTGTTTACCGACGACGATCCCATCGTTGGCGTCGACTTGGATGACTGCCGAGATCCGGAAACTGGGGACGTCGACGACCGAGCGCGGGATATTATCGAGCGACTCGATTCCTATACGGAGATCTCACCCTCGGGAACTGGCTTCCATGTGCTCATCGAGGGTAAGCTCCCGGACGGACGGAATCGACGTGGAAGTATCGAACTGTACGACACTGCTCGGTTTTTCACCGTGACCGGTGATTCCCTCGAGGAGACGCCTAACCATGTATCCCGTCGACAGGATGCACTCGAGGCGATTCACCGAGAGTACGTCCAGAACACCGATACTGACGCGAAATCCGAATCCGAGAATCGTGGCACGACTAACGAGCAGATATCGACGAACACGGCAGTCGAGATCGACGTTGACCTCGAGGACGAGGAGTTGCTCGAGAAGGCGCGAAATGCGTCGAACGGTGAGAAGTTCGAGCGGTTATGGCGCGGTTCAACCGCCGGCTACGAGAGCCAGTCAGAGGCTGATATGGCGCTGTGCTGTTTACTGTCGTTCTGGACTGGTGGCGATCACACACGAGTGGATCGGCTCTTCCGCCAGTCTGGCCTTCTCCGGGAAAAGTGGGACGACGTCCACTATGGGGATGGCTCGACGTACGGCGAGAAGACCATCGAACGAGCGGTAGCGAACACCTCCGAGTTCTACGATCCGGACGCTCGAGAGGACTCGAGCGAACCGAGTTCCAAAGAGAGCGAGTCGTCGACCGCCGAGAACCGTGATGAGCCAGCACAGAATCATGCGTATCTAGTCGAGAAAAATCGACTGTTGTCTGACCGCGTCGACGACCTCGAGGCAACACTCGAGGAGAGAGACGACCGTATCGCCGAACTCGAGGCAACCAACGAAAGGCTCCGAGAGCAACTCAGTGATTACCAGGAGGAACTTGAGCGGCGTGAGGACTCTTCGGATCCCGAGATGGATGGGACTCCTGATCAAGACGACTCAATCTGGACGCGTGCACGGCGGTTCGTCGGGGATGACAACTGAGTCTTGTAGAGGTGTCATAGAACGATCCACGTAGGGTTCTTTTCGCGCTATCCGGACTGAACTATCTGTTCACTACAGATGCGAATTGCTCACCGCAGATTCTACAAGCTGAGTGAGATATTTCGATACTCGTGCGAAATCTGCGCCCTGTATCTCGCACAGCAGTCCTAGAGGAATGCGGTCTATCGGCCTGATTAGTACCGGTCTATCGACGTACAGCCATTTCTGAAAAATCGCCATTACAACCGTTATTTCTACCGATGAAGACTGGTATTTGGTTCACTCACACCGCTGAACAGCCGTTATGAGTTGGCTTTTTGGAAGCCACTCGTAAGAGAGGGTGGGAAGGTCATTTCGGTTGTGAAACTGTTGGTAGTGGTCTTGAAGACGATTCTCTGACCGCTCGTGGCGGTCGGTATCGGCCCCTGTATTTTCAATCCCCTTCTCGAGTGAATTGATTTTGTGTGCGAGTCCCATCAGCGGCCCGGCCGCTGCGGACTCTTTGAAGAGAATTCCGTCATCGGTCTCTCTGGAGATGCATCCAACGAACATTGTGGGTGTGGCTCTGTCCGTGACTTCAACCTTCTCGTCGGCCAACCAATCTGGCAGTTGAATGAAAATATCATCGGTACCAAGGAGTCCCAACAATTGCCATAGTTGCCGGGTTTTCTGTTCATTGAGACGCCCCCGTTCCCGGGCATCTTCCAGAGAGATATCGTACTCAGCGAGGGTATCTGGATGCCACGCACGGGCAAATGAGTCATAGTCGGCGTATTTGGTAATCAGATCAGTCACTCCGACATAAGAGGGGGTGCAAACATATTAATATTCCACCGATCTTGACAGCTGTTCTGATCAGTGACTGCGGATACCGGAGTCGTCATGCTGCATGCATGCTCTGGATCTTGCAGGCCCTTTGTGACAACCATTGTCGGAACTGGCAACCAGTCCGGTCACTTTGTTATCTGTACTTACCGAATCAACATCTCCATGACTCTCTCGGGCCCATTTTTCAAGCGTGACCAGTACAAAATTACGGCAATCACACATGCGTACTGTTCGATGTTCTCCAGTACATGACACTCAGATTATGCTGTCACCATACCTGCTTATGGAGCGAGGGGATGTCTCTCCTCTATGACCGATCCGAGTAGCGACGAGTTCGACCCAACAGCACCAGACCAACGGGAAATCGGCCGCGAAATGGTCGAGGACAGTACGGGACTTGGTTCGGTGATGGCCCACGCCTATCGCGGAGAGATAGACCGAGTGGGGACGTGGCGGCAGCGCCTCGACGAGACGACGACGTGGGCGGTGACGCTGATGGCGGCAATCTTGACGTGGGCGTTTTCGAGTGCTGATAACCCACACTATATCTTGCTAATCGGGATCGTTGTCGTCACCATCTTTCTGGGCATCGAAGCACGGCGGTACCGGGACTACGATGTCTTTCGCTCTCGTGCTCGAGTCATCCAAGAGAACCTGTTCGCAAACGCCCTTGATCCGTCCCAAGGCACTGAAAGCCACGACTGGCGGGCGGAACTGAGCAGGGATTATCGCAAGCCGACGCTGAAAGTCTCGGTATACGAAGCACTCGCAAACCGGCTCCGGCGTGTGTACCTTGCTCTGCTCAGTGTCCTCTTGGGCGCGTGGGTCTTCAGGATTACAGCGTTCGCGCCGCGCCAAGACTGGCTGACAACCGCTGGGATCGCCCGTTTCCCTGGGATTGCTGTGATTGCCGTTGTGGGCGTGTTCTACGTCGCACTGCTGGGCGTCACCTTCTGGCCCCGTGAACGCCATGCCAAGGGTGAATTCCGTGAAGGAGACCCGGACGACTGGAAAGAGACAGACGGATAAATCCGTTCTCTGTGCTGTCCGATTCGGGAATTCCGAACACGGGTGATGTGGACGGGTTTCTGGCACCCTCAGCAGATGCTGTTTTTCGGGGGATGGGATGACTGAGACCCCGTAGGCTCGTGATTTGATGCCCAAGGCTATTGTCGCAACGGCCCGGCGGCGTGAGGGAGTGCCCGTCATCCATTGTCCGCTTCGATGTCCGAGTGCTTGCGCGGTGCACTGCTGAGCGTCCAAGCAGACCATATTCCGTATCAGGAATGTTCCCACTACCTCGGTGGTGGAGCGGAATATAGAGGGCTGCAGTACCTACTAGTAGTGATGGCCGAATCAGAAGTGACCTGCTGGGAGTACGAGACGTTTCGCCCACCGCGCGATGAGACCCAAAAAGAAGCAGAGGATCCGAAAGCAGAGTTGAATCAACTCGGTGCAGAGGGCTGGGAGTTTGTGGAGACGATCGCCTACGAGGGAGGCGGCACCAAGTACCTCGTTTTCAAGCGACCTGTCCAATCGGGTGAGCCAGTATGACTGACGAGACCGACATCAGTACGGCTAACACGATGCGTGAGCGCTCGGGCGAGAGTCGGATTAAACTCTGGTTGCTGCTGCGTGCGAACCGCCTTCTCGTCTCCAGCATCCTGACCAGTGCCGTGTTCGTCGCATTTATCATCGCCGTCGCTGTCCTCGATCCATCGTTTTCACGGCAAATCGAGTCCGGCGACATGATCGACACGATGTTCTCGACGATGATCACGGTCATCGTGACTGGGACGACACTCGTCGTCACGATCGGTCAGCTCGTCCTCTCCCAGGAGAATGGCCCGCTCGGCGATCAACGCGAGCGTATGGCCAGTTCAATGGATTTCCGGGATTATACTGAAGAATTAATCGGATCTCCAAGTCCTACCGATCCATCCGAATTCCTCCGGCAGATCATCGGAATCACGGCACAACGGACTACAGCTCTTCGAGAGTCCATTGGCAAGAATGATGACGAGGACCTCCGAGAAGAGGTCGATGAATTTGCTGAAAGCGTCACTGGGAACGCTGACACGGTACGTGACCAACTCGAGGGTGCGCAGTTCGGCTCGTTCGATGTGTTATTCGCCGCATTGAATTTTAATTATAGCTGGAAAATCTTCCAAGTTGAACGTCTCGCGAACGAATACGAAGAGAGTCTCAACGAGGAAGAACACGGCTTGCTTGATGATCTCAAAACAGCGCTGTCTCTGTTTGGTCCGGCGCGCGAACACGTCAAGACGCTGTACTTCCAGTGGGCGCTCATCAACTTGTCTCAGATGATTCTCTATGCTGCAGTCCCGGCATTGGCCGTTGCGGGTATCATGGTCGGAATCGTCGATGCGGGGACGTTCCCGGGAAGCACACTCGGTTTTAATCACATCATCCTCGTCGTGGGCGGTGCGTTTGCGGTGACGCTCGTTCCATTCATGCTGTTCGTCTCGTACGTCCTTCGCATCGTCACCATAGCGAAACGGACACTTGCCATCGAGCCGCTGATCCTCCGCGAATCACAACGCTAAGATTCGACGCAGAACTCAAACCTCAGACACGGTTGGATGTGGACGCTTCGTGAGGGACTGAGGTTAGTCACTCTCAGAACGGGCGTCGATTGCTCGCGTCCCGCCACAGTTCCAATACCGTTCTCCGCGAGGAAATCGACACAGGCACTGTTGAATGCCTTTGGGAAATTCCCCAACCCCATTGAAGCCTCTAACATCGAAAATATAGCCCCCAAACGATTCGTCGCCCCTAATCCACTGGAATGACCGATGGACATTCTATATCTCGCACGCCATTATTGGCAGGTATTAGGTAGTTCAATCGCTGAATGATATGTGCTTCCCCTGTACTTACCGTTTGTCAGGTAGCCACGGGGAAGTATGAGAACTGTTTTCTGACACTCTGAAGTCTTATTCCAAACTCTCCGCCGAGTTTATCGACCCCCCGAAGGGGTGAGGCGTTCAGAAATGACTGCAATCGCCCAAGCAGGTGACCAACGCACTACGTGGTTGGACGAACCAAACGTGGAGTGTCGGCATGATCCGGTTCTAGCAACACTTGGTTCTCTGAATCTCCGATCGACTACTCGAGGCTGCCGTCAAAAACATTGAGCAAGCCGTGAGGTTCTGATACCACTGATCTCACGCGTCTAAACAAGCCCCACCCTCTGTATTCAGCATATAGCACTCTACCTCTCTGAGCGTGAGTAGGAGCTTTTCCAACGTTAGTAACGATAGTAACACACTTAACGTTACTATCTTCTGCCGCTGTCCTTCTCTAATGGCAAGCTGGCTGGACGCAATAGGTGAAATGAGAGATTCAATACCGTTCGTGTCTAAACATACTCGAGCCGTTCTTGAAGCGTTGCTTGTAACCTTCTTGTGGTCGTCTTCCTATGTTCTCATCAAAATCGGGTTGGAAGAGATACCTGCGTTGACTTTCGCAGGACTGAGGTACGGAATAGCGGCAATCGTACTACTTCCGCTCTTTCTGCACAATGGAGGGTACCAGTCCGTTCGTAGACTTGATGGGAGAGACCTTGGTGTGCTTCTCCTACTCGGAGTTGTCATGTACGCTGTTACCCAGGGAGCGCAATTCGTCGCGCTTCAGTACCTAAAGGCGGCCACGGTTAGTCTGTTTCTGACGTTTACTCCCGTCGTCGTGGCTATCTTGAGCGTTCCGTTGCTTGGAGAACACGCATCGGGTCGTCAATGGGCATGGATGGGACTACTGTTTGTCGGCGTGACGATCTATTTCTACCCATTCGATTTCGGGACTCTCGTCCTGATTGGATCCGGCATTATGATGATCGGACTTCTTTCAAACTCTTTCGCTTCAATTCTCGGACGAGACGCCAACCGTGATGGAACGTTGTCTGCGGTCGCAGTGACGGCGGTCAGCATGGGTTTCGGGTCAGCTATCCTTCTCGGAACCGGCGTAGCGGTACAGGGATTACCGCCATTAAGCCTCCAGAGCTGGCTAATTATCCTCTGGTTAGCAGTCGTCAATACAGCCTTTGCGTTCACACTCTGGAATCGGACGTTGCAGACACTTTCTGCCACTGAATCAAGCGTAATCAATAACACAATGCTGGCTCAGGTGGCCATCTTAGGGTGGATATTTCTCGGTGAAACCCTGACTCTGACCGACATCATTGGCCTGACGGTGGTCATGATCGGTGCCTTGCTCGTTCAGATGACCGGTAGAAAGTAGCGAGAGTAACGGACTATTTTTACCAACTACGCCGTGTGGTCAACCATGAGTAGCAAACCTCCCGTGAGCAACCGAGTTCACATTTTTCCTATTGGGTTCGAGTACGCTCGATTGAAGGAGCCGATCTATCAATGGAAGGCAGATATTGTCGTCCCTATTGAATATCGAGATAGCGATCATGAGGTTGCCTTCATTCAGACGTTTTTAGAGGAGTTAGAGAGCAACGAACGTCTTGATGTTGATCGGCGTTCCTGCGATATTTTCGATCTGTATGACACGCTCGGGACGATCTCGAAAGCGATTACTGACTACTCGGATGAGGAGGTTTTCGTCAATCTCTCCGCCGGCAGTAAGATAACTGCAATCGCTGGGATGATTGCGTGTATGGCGACTGGAGCGCGACCGATCTATGCGCGCCCGTCGTATGGGCCAGACGCATCTCAAGTACCTGAGAAGCCACTACATGACGAAATAGCGGAAGTGTTCGAACTGCCAAGGTATCCTATCGAACGACCGTCTGATATTCATATCTCCTTCTTGGATTTTATTGAGAGAGAGACTACTGAGATCACGCAGGGGCGCTATCGGGGTGTTAGCAAGAAGGAGCTAATCGAATACGGGATCGATGAGCAATCTCCCTTTTTCATTGAGTCCGAAACTAAGACCGAGAAGGGATACTATCGATTACTGGATCGCCACGTCATCAAACCCCTACGGGAGCAGGGATACATTGAAACTGAGAAAGTTGGACGGAAAAAATATGTCTCATTGTCAGATAACGGCCAGAACGTGCTTCGGGCGTTCAAACACGTCGTGGATTAGGACTAATCACGAATCTCTGCTTTCAGGGATCGTACGAACGTACTGTACTCGCACGCTGTATGCAGCACGCCGTTTGTATCAACCACGGAGAGTTTCAACAGAGTCTCTTACTTTCTATTCTTCAACTATATCTCGGAAACCTTATCACCTAATAGGAAATAATTCCGATATGTACGATTTGACTGCGTTCCAGCGCGACGTCCTGTATATGATCGCCGGTCAAGACGAGCCCCATGGGCTGGCAATCAAGGACGAACTCGAAGAGTACTACGAGACCGAAATCCATCACGGGCGGCTGTATCCCAACCTCGACGAGGTCGTCGACAAGGGTCTCGTCGAGAAAGGCGAACTCGATAAACGGACGAACTACTATACGATCACGGCCCGCGGTCAGCGCGAACTCGAAGCGCGACGCGAGTGGGAGAATCAGTACGTCGAGTCGCTCACCTCGAGCGCCGAGTAGCTACTTTGGCCGGCCATCGACGGGCGGATCCTGGGTCCCAGTCCTCATCTCGTTCCGCGTGGCAATCGGCCATCTCAAGGGGACGTTGCACCTCTGTACACGGTGTAGTCCCGATGGGACCACTACGTACTGGACACGGAATCTCGACGATCATCTCGTTGCTCGCTCCCAGTCCGGATAGACTGACCGCAACACTCTCTACTGATTCGCTGTAAACTGTAAACACTCAACTCCCCATGTCGCGCACATCAAACCGAGCCAACGGCGACGTCATCCGCGACTTCCTCTCAGTCGCAGAACTCCTCGAAGAGCCACAGCTGGCCCAACTGTACGCGTATATCACCCGCGAGGGGGAAGCAACCGTTCAAGAACTCATGGACGCTCTCGAGCTCGCGCAGGGCACAGCCTACACCTACGTGAACCGGCTGGTCGACGCCGGCGTCATTGAATCGACCACCGACGAGCAACCCCGGACGTACGCCGCTCGCGAAATCGACCTGACCGTCACGGCCGCTGACGGCGCTCGCAAATACACGATCACGCCAGCACTCATCGGTACATGTCAACATTGGTATTGCAGCCAACCGAATGGGGAACCCACGAATCCGAGCCGAATCTCGCGCTACATCCGCACTATCTATGCAGCAGGTCCGCTGAAAACCATCACTGAGAAGGCTTCACTAAGACCACTCAGTTTCCAGCCAATGTGCGGAGACCTCCGGTCAATAGCAACCGCAAACCGCGAAAAGTGATTGCACCACAGGTGGCGTTGTTACTTGGCCAGTGCCTTTCCTTCCAATTTCTCGACCTCCTCGAGGGCAGCATTCGCATTGACAAGCCCGGATCCTTGCTGATCGGGCCCAAGTCCGATGTTTTCTGCGGATGCGGTGAGGAGTTCGCGGATTTCATCGTTAGAGAGGCCATGTGCGGCCAGCAACGCTGCCGAACCCGTCACGTGCGGTGTCGCCATCGAGGTTCCCTCCATGACTCCATACTGATTTCCAGGCATCGTCGATAACACGAGAGTACCAGGAGCGGTCAGGTTCACTTCGGGGCCCGTGTTCGAAAACGATGCGAGCGAATCGTCTTTCGCGATCGCACTTACACCAATCACTTCATCGAGGTCCGCAGGGTAGTCCACATGCGGGTGACCGTCATTCCCAGTCGCTGCAACGAGCAGGAGCCCCTCCTCGTGAGCGAACCTGACAGCCTCGGTCTGTGTCTGCGTTGTCTCTGGTTCGCCCACGCTGAGATTGGCGACATCGTAGCCTTTTCGTGTCGCATGTATGATACCAGCAGCTATGTCCGCATCGGTTCCAGTTCCTTGGTTATCGAGCACCTTCACCGGATGGAGCGTCGCGGATGGACTCACGCCGACGACTCCAAAGTCGTTATCGACTGCCGCAATCGTCCCCGACACGTGCGTACCGTGGCCGTCGTCATCGGCCCACGCTTCATCGCTCTCGATTGTGGTCTCAACGAAGGCAACACCCTCGCCGATGTTGGCATGTAGGTCTTCGTGCGTGGGGTCGATACCGGTATCGATGACCGCAACGTGGGTACCACACCCGGTCTCGCCTCGTTCGTGCGCCGCCAGAGCACCAATTCGTTCGATACCCCAGGGCTTCCATTGCTCGGCTTCGAGATCCTCTTGTATTTGGTTGTCAGGGTCAGTGTCAGGGAGATCGAGGCTCCGCTCGATGTTCTCTTCGACGAATCGAATATCCTCATGGTCACCGAGGACACTGAGATCGCTCTCTGTAACTTCGACTGTGGTGATATCCAGAGCCTCGAACTCGTGGTGGACTTCTACCGCGATATCTCTCGCATGCGCTCTTCCTGCCTCGGTCTCGTGACCGACGTTGTATTGAGCCGTCGTCTCTGCATCCTGTGCTGCAGTCGTTCCGATGCTTCCAAGCATTGCACCTGCAATTCCCGCGGTGGCAGCTGCTCGGAGATATGATCGTCGTCCAATGCGTGTCTCGAGTCGCGTTTCAGGTGGTTTGTTCATAGACGAACCACTCGCTATGCCCATCGATTCTGCATTAGTTCAAACACATCTACATGTCCCATAGGAGATAGTTAGTGTCTATAGGGAGTGTTAAATCCAACAAAAATTGCAACATACGAGTGAGATTGCGGGGAGTATCATCATGCTCATGGCAATCATAACAACGGCCTAATACCATCGGGTCTACTCACGCGACTGAATCGGACTCATTGAGCGATTACAGTTCTAATTCACTAGATCGGTCACTCAAGGGTAAGGTCGTTCCAACCGGCGACGTGGATGCGTAGTGACGCCGTACCCGCTGGTTAGCCGATTTTCACACTGCACGGTCACTGAGTGAGTCTGCTGATTGCGGATCCCTGATTCACAACGTGGGACGACCATATCTCGATTTGATTTAACTACACTCCTCGCGGAGTTTCTCTGCTCGCCGGGCAATCTGGTTGAGGAACGGAAGGCGTTGTTGGTGCTAGGTTTCGTAGGCGACATGATCGAGACACTCATGATGAGATTGTACGTGTGGAAGCTGCTGCTGTCGGTTTACCGCATGCTATATCATGGATTGAGCCGGGCCGACCGGACGAGTTGGTGTACTTCCGGTTACCCTCTCAAGACGGTTCAAGCACCCCTGTCTCCTCGAGCACGGAGAGGTGGTGGACCGCCGTCGTCCCGTCCATCCCTATGCCGCGGCGAGTTCGCAGACGCGTACATCGGGCCCGGGTTAGCTCCCACACGATACGAAGTCGGGGATGCTCCCGAGGACGCCGATAAGCGATATACACCAGGTGGGCAACCGCCGTAATATAGGCGCCTCCGACGTGTCTGGGTTGACAAGCTCCGGTCCGACCGGTCGGGCGGGAGCCTTCCGCCCCGGACGCAAGCCGCCACTTACCCGTATGGAAGAGACGGTTGAGTTCCCCACCCAGGAGACGACGTCTTCCCCACCGGCTCAATCTTCCATCCGACTGGTTAAATAGAACTTCAATGCCATCAAACGCGCTTTGTGCCAGAAAGGCTCACATCTAATTTATCAACGGGGAACTAAGGGGAAGTGATGACGAACGATTCAACAGACAACTTTCAACCGACCGATGCAGTACAGGCACTGTCAGAGATTGAAGGCTACAGTGAGACACTCACTGCGCGTGCGTTCGGGTTGACCCTCATGACGTTTGCGTTCGCTATTGCTGGCATTCCAATATCATATTCGGTTGCCGATCCATGGCTTGCCAGCCATGAGTACGGCTCCTACTTACTGACAATCCTTTGGCTGCCTTGGATTGCTGGAGCCGTCATTCATACTTTGATAATTTGGTCAACTCACTCAATTACACTTGGCGAGGATCCGAATAGCGGAGCTGGTGGAGCTTTGGGTTTTGGACTCACAGTTCTCTATTTTCTGATCTCCGCAGGCGTTTATACCGTACTCGGTTCAACGACTATATCCCCTATCATAATGGGTATTTCAGGGGGGATCTTCACGATCTTCCTTGGACTGATCTTCTACATCCTATACCGAGCCGATTGGGTCCTGCTCCCACTGATTGCAGCAGGTGTGTTCATCATCATTGCAAACTTGCTGCTTCGTACCATCTCCATTACGGAAATTGGCGCAGGATTCTCGACCGGATTCATTCAAGGAGCTACGTATTTCATCACTGGTTGGGTAATGGTACTTCGAGGATAAACGATGGAGCTTTCTGAGGATCTCTCACTAATTCATCAACCTACCCGGTTACGGATCATGGGTTTTCTCTACCGATATCGGGATGTCTCATACACCCGTATCCGTAATCAGTTAGATCTCACTGATGGAAACCTTGCCACTCATACAGAGAAACTTGAAGACGCCGGGTATCTTGAAAACCGTCGTGCATGGGCTTCAGACGGGTTCGAAACACGCTTTCGAATCAGTCCAAGTGGTATCTCCGCCTTCCAACGGTATCTTGAAGAAATGCGGGAATTTTTCGATGAAGTTGACAATTAAAGTGTCTAACTCTACCCTATCAGTCGTGGGTAGCTGACGTAGCGGTGGTTAGTCGGTGACGTTCCGGATCGTCACACGACCAGCCGAGTGCGGCGACCTCCCTACAATTCGGACACTTGTAGATCGGAATCACGTCCAACCCGCGCTGGGACAGCGATCCGTCTCTCGGACCCTGTATCCACACTCGGCACAGTGAGAGCGTGCTATCGCTCACCCGGCTTCACGCGGTGTCGATTACTCCCACACTTCTGTAGTGAACTCCTCGAGCACGAAGAGCGGATCCAAGCTCGAGAGGCAGAACTCGAGTTGATCAGTGCCCAAGCCGAACTCGGTGGACAGGACGACCGGGCACGGCGGACGCGGGAAGTCGTCGAGCAGTGTGGTCGTGACGAACCAGACATCGTGGACCCTCGAGCGCGGCTGTCACAGGACGATCTCGCAGCAGTCAACCAACAGGCGATGCGGATCAGCGAGCGTATCGACGGCGGCTGGTCGCGGGCAGTCATCGCGAAGCGGTTGGCCGAGAAAGTAGAGGATGGGATGGCGGTGACGACGGCAGTTCTCGAGACGCTCGAGGAGGTGAAGGCCGAGTCAGGGACGATCGTCCCGATCGCGGATATCGCGGAGGTCCCGGTCGGAGAGGTGACGGTCGAAGGTGAAGTCGTCGAGCTCTGGACGCCTTCCTCCTCGAACATCCAGCAAGTCGGGCTCCTCGAGGACGAGAGCGGGCGGACGAAGTTCACGATCTGGCAGCGGTCGAATCAGACGATGGTTCGCGAAGGACAGACGGTCAGGTTCCGGGCGGCAGCGAAGAGCTGGTACCAGGGGCGATGCTCGCTCGCCTTGACGGGCTGGTCGCGTATCGAGTTCCCGGAACGCGGCCGGTGGTGGGACGAATAACTGGGGAAGTGCCCCCTTTTTTGCTGTGGGCCAGACCGACCCAGGCCCCGCCACCCCACCCTCCGCTCCGTGCTCGCTGCGCTGCGCGCGCAGCCACGACCGTGGACTACAATACTTCGCGCAGCAGGATTCTCGAGAGGCACTCGAGTCGCTCGGTGGGTTTGTTGGACGCCCGAAGGGGCGCGGAGCGAGGTAGTTGACATGCCAGTACAAGTTGCAGTGTCGGTGACGGACGTCGTATCAGACACAGATAGCTGTCCCGAGTGTGGGGCGGACGAACTCCGGTACGAACCACTGCTCGACTATGGAGGAAGGTACGACATCACTGCAGGGCTCACATGTGATGCGTGCACCTGGTCGAAGCGGTGTTCCGAACGGTACCCTGACTGCGGTGTGACGACACTCGTCAGCACCGACAGTGACACTCGAGACGAAAAAACGTGTGCGGCGTGCGAGTGGACAGGGTCGCTACGAGACGTGTCCATACACGGAGAGTCGTAGCGTCGCTCGCGAGGGCTCACGACTAGGTGGCAGTGGGTTCGGCTGTAGTGCCCGATCAGCCACTTCCCACCGCCCCACCCACCTCCACGTTCCGGGTTGTTCACTCCGTTCACAACTGGGCTTTCGCCACCGCACGAAAGCATCTTGACCACACATTTATCATGCTGTGCTACCATAGTATTACTATGAAATACGCCAATGTCAGCGTCAAGTTTCCCGAAGAACTTGATCAAGAACTTGAACAGTTCCTCGAAGAGACGGGCGTCTACACGAACAAGAGCGAGTTCATCAAGGAGTCCGTCCGTCGCCACCTGATAGAACTGAACAATGAGCCTGCAATCGCAGCGCTCCGCGTCGAACAATTATTCGCTCGCGCCGAGCAGGAACCGGTGAACGATGACGAACTACACGCTCGGCTCGACGACTTACGTGAACGTGTCGACGAGGAGGACGTCGCCAGCGCAGTCGAGGCCGCTCGCAAAGAAACTGCCGACGAGTACGCCGATCACGCGTGAAGATCCTTGATACGAATCTCTGGGTTTTCGGTACGCTAGAAACGAATGATCGGGCAACCCGGTTACTCGACGAAATTGAACAAGGGGAGACCGTATCAGCGATCAACGCCTACATGGTACAGGAAGCGCTCAACGCGTTCGACCGGACACCCGGATTGACTGCGACTGAACGAGACGAATTGAAGACGCTCTTTCTCACCCGACTCACCAGAATGACCGGGCTTATTGAAGCGCCCTCGAGTCGGGACGTAGCCGACTCACTACTTGATGAAAAGCGAGCCAACACTCAGATCAAACTGTTGGCCAGAATCACAGGAGTCCAACCAAAAGATATCCCGATCGCCGTCCTAGCATTCGAGCATCGAGATCGGGAACCGACGATTCTTACTAACGATGCCGACTTCGCCACGTTCTTGCCAACTGAGTACAACCTTCCAGAACTCACACTCATGCATATTGACTGAAAGCACTACACTCACTCCGCAGTCGATTCCCACGCCCAATAACTGTGTAGTGACCGTTTCGATCAAGTAGGAAGCTAGCGGCGTCGAGAAGTCGGCATGCCTTCCGCAGTTGAAGGACATCTGGATCGGAGACGTACTCGAGGCCAACCTCCGGATTCTCTGGCCTGCGCTGAAATGCGTCTTCAGCGTTCGCCAGCGCCTCCTCGAGTTCCGTCGAAGTCATTCCGTCACCCCGAAAATGTCGCGTCTCACTCGCCGAAGCGTCTCGCTCTCGAGAAGCGGGATACCCTCTTGGAAAATCGGTTGGAGGTCCGCTCCCCGATTGCGCGCACTCTCGGGTGACTCGACGAATACCTCGAACTCGTATCGATCACCGTCGATCTGTTCTTCTTCGAGCTCCCGAACGATGTCTGAGATGATTCGCCGTGCGGATACCACCTCCGTGTCGGAGACGAGGACGAACACGTCAATATCGCTCGCACGGTCAGCCTCACCGCGCGCGACACTCCCAAAACAGAGGATCCCAACGACCGAAGATAGTTGATCGTTGATTTCCTCGAGAAATTGCTTCACCGGTTCTCGAAACTCCGATTGCGGAATCTCGAGAATTGGATCGTCAGCGTCGTGTAGCCGCTGCTCGTCGATTCGATAGAGCGTCCGATTGCCTGTGTCGCGCCTAACTAGCAACTCCATCGCCACAAGCAGTGAGAGTGCCTTCGATACGCTCGGTCCTCCATACCCGGTCAGTCGTTGTAAATCTCGATTCGAAAACTCTTCGGATGGGTTGCGAGCGAGTATCTCGAGCGTATCATCCATCGCCGCGTACCGGAAGACTTGCTCGTCCGGAAGGGGTAATCGTACTTCGACGTTCATACGTTATATTAGATGTAATGCGTTATCCGACATATAATGATTCCTCCAAGCATTGCGGGTCAGACAAGAAACCAAATAGCGAGGTGAGACACTCTAGAGTTCAAAGATTCAATTCACAGTAAAATATCTGGCTCTGTTGAAATCCTATTAGCCAGACACTATCTGCAGTGAAACAGCCGGTAAGTAGGTATGCATAGTTATCAAGAGGGATCCGATGAGTACGCCAAACGAGTCCTTTTTCGTCGCCTGACAGATTTGATTTCGACTTGTATTACGGGCCCTGGCCAAATTGCCAGCGGATTGAGGATTTCAACAGAACCAAATGTCCCGAGTGTGGCAACCACAAGGAAACGGTTCTCCACGGAGATAAGCTGACGTGTCCGTGCGGATTCGAGGGGCACACCGACCTCACCGCGTCAGAGACGTTCCTTCGGGAAAACAGCGATACGGAAGTAAGGCCGATGGCACGGCCCGTGCGATTCGAGTGGGACGACCACGACTGGTCGGGGAAACCACACCCTCATGAAAGTCCCAAAGAAGTGCGCACGAACCCGCAAGTTGCCTCCGTAGGTCGATAGCCGAGCCCCAACGGAGGAATCCTCGCGCTTTAGCGCGGGGAGGATGTCAAGGCGAGATTTCCCAGTTCAAGCGCGCGTCGGCGACGGCGTCGACAGCGAACTCGTGAGGTAACTGACGAGGACGATGAGCACGCCGGCGACTGGTGCCGCGATGATTACCGCATCCAGCCCGTAGGGACTCCCGAAAACCGTATCCCAGGAGATTGCAAGCACAGCACCGGTGACCATCCCGACGAGACCGCCGATCTTGGTCAGACGCTCTCGCATCAGGAAAATCGCGAGTAGCGGCGGCGTGATCGCAGCCCCATAGGCCGTGTACGAGTACATCTGGATCTCGAGAATCGTCGGGAAATACTGCCCCAGGACGAACGCAAAGATACCGAGGACGACCACGAACGCGCGGGTCAGCCAGAAGACCTGTTGGTCGGACGCATCGGGATTAATGAACCCCTTGTAGAAGTCCTGGGAGAGGTTGGTACAGGCAGACAGCAGGTAGGAACTCCCCGTCGTGACGATAAACGCCGTGGCAGCGGCCAGCAAAATGCCACCGATCCAGGTCGGAATCTCTGTCGTCGTCGCGATCAGCGCCATTCCCGGATCGAGTTCGGGAAACATCGCTCGCGAGGCGAACGCGATGAGGGGGACCAGCGTCATGGTTGCGACCGCGCCCCCGAACCAGGCGATGAGTCCGGTGTTCGTCCCGTCGTCGGTTTCGCCGGCGATGATGCGCTGGTACATGTTCTGATCGGCGAGGATCAATAGCAACGGCGGGGCCCACAGCCCGAAGAACTCGAAGAACGAGAGGTTTCCGAGCGTGTCGAGGTGGGTCGCGGGGATGTTCGCGGTGATCCCGCTCCAGCCGCCGGCTTCGATGAGGACGAACGGGACTGCGACGATGAGTCCGACAAGCATCAAGAAAGCGCTGATCGCGTCCGTGTACGCGACGGACATGAGCCCGCCCATCGCAGCGAGTGCAATGATGATGACGGTTCCGATGAGCGTCCCCTGGGTAACCGGGATGCCGGTCGTGACGTTCAGTACGTATCCGAGTCCGGTGAACTGGTAGGAAACGATTCCGACGTATGCGAACGCGATGACGAGCAGGCTGATAATACGGCCCTCCTTGCCCAGCTCTTCCTCGATCATTTCGGGAACTGTCAGTTTGTTGAAGGCCCTGATACGCGGCGCGAGCGCTTTCAGGACACCGATACCGAGGAGCGATCCCGTACCGAGGATAATCGCGGGCCACAGCCCGTTGCCGTACGCCACTGAGTTCGCGCCGCCGGTCACCGTGCCGGATCCCATCCACGTCGCAAGCAGCGTTCCGGCAATGATCACCGCACCAAGACTTCGGCCGGCGACCATGAAGTCCTCCGCCGTGTTCGTTTTTCCGTACGCCCAGACACCGACGCCGAGCATCACGACCAGATACGCGGCGACGATGTACAGTAACGTCATGTTACTCTCGACTGCCATG
Source organism: Halostagnicola larsenii XH-48 (assembly GCF_000517625.1). Lineage (GTDB taxonomy): Archaea > Halobacteriota > Halobacteria > Halobacteriales > Natrialbaceae > Halostagnicola > Halostagnicola larsenii. Next base: position 375,071 of record NZ_CP007056.1, read on the forward strand.
GCGTGAGAATATGAGACACGGGTGTTAAATACCCTACCAACCAATTGTTCCAGGTCGATACATACAGATATCAAATATAAACGCGGCAAGACCGGCCTGGTCGGGTCCGGTTTTAATATTGCGAGCCGTCTGATGGCGTGTGATGGCAGACCTCACTATCTCCGAATCGGAACATCGCGAGCGAACGCGAACAGTGCTAGAGCGTGCCGACGCGAACGGTTACGACGGTCTCGTTCTCTTCGGATCGATAAACATTCACTACGTCAGCGGCATGTATCACCTGCCGACCGAACGGCCGGTCGCACTCGGGATCACCGACGAGCGCGTCGAGGCCGTCGTTCCGCGACTCGAACAGGAACACGCCTCCCGGGACGAGTTCATAATCGACGAGGTCACGACGTACTTCGACTATCCCCAGGGTGAGCCGATGGAGGCGGTCGCCGATATGTGTGCCCGACTTGGAATCGCCGATGGGAGCATTGCAGTCGATGTTGACGGGAGTCCGGCCCGAAACGGATACACCGGCCCCGCGCTCTCGTCGGTCGTCGCCGCGGATGTCGGTGTCGAGGAGTACATCACCGAGTTGCGCGAAACGAAAAGCGACCACGAAATCGAACTCATCCGCGAGGCGAGCGTCTGGGCCAATCTCGGCCATCGACTCCTTCAGGAGCGCATCAAGCCTGGCCGACGCCCCATCGAAGTCCGGGCGGAAGTCGAGGCCGAGGCGGTCAAGACGATGCTCGATACGCTCGGCAACCGCTACGAGATGCGGTCGTGGGCGAACCCGATGCAGTGTCTGTTCACGACCGGCGACGTGACGGCACGGCCCCACAGCATGGACCAGACGACGCGAATCGAACACGGAGACAACATCGTCACGATCGTCAAACCAAACGTCGGCGGCTACACGACCGAACTCGAGCGGACGATGTTCGTTGGGGAGGCCTCCGACGAGCAACAGACGTACTTCGAGATCATGAAGGAATCTCAGGAGATCGCGATCGACGCGATCGGACCGGGTGTCGAGTACGCCGCAATCGAGGAGGCCGTCGTCGACTACTACGAAGAGCAAGGCGTGGCCGAGTTCACCCAACATCATGCCGGCCACAACATCGGTATGCAGGGCCACGAACGGCCGTTTCTCGATGTCGACAGTAACGGTGAAATCCGCCCGGGCGAACTGTTCACCGTCGAACCCGGGTTCTATGTCCCCGATCTGGGCGGCTTTCGCCACTCCGATACGGTGCTTGTGACCGACGATGGAACGGAGACGCTAACGTACTATCCCCGCGATATAGAGAGTCTGATCGTTTGAGAAATCGCCGATACAGCGCCGGGATTCCTCACAAATTCCGAAGGTAGCTGCCCATACTCTTTTCAATCGATCTGATTAGTGGACAAAGCGTACCATAGAAGTCCTCGCCACAGACACAAAGACATGAGCCTGGAGCACGAGCTATCGAGTGTTCGATTAACCCTCGACCTCTGGCATCCGGACTGCTGGGCCATCGAAGCAACGGACCGAACGGGCGGCGGCGTCCTCGCACACGCGATCTTTGACATCCTCCCGCGCCTGAAGACGCGGGAATCCCACGGTACCGCACCGCTGAGTTGGGATATTAGGGTTTGCAGTCTCCCACCGCTGTCCGAGGTCGGAATCCTCGGGAGAGGTCATGAAGGTAGACTTCGGGCTGTGCCAACCAGCCGGTACTCCTATCCTCGTCCAAACTGGACGCAGACTCGGAGTTACTTTCGTCGTTAATGTTGAGACGGATGTTCTCCGCCCCATTCACGTCAGCGTTGAACGCCGTATCACACGATTCACAGACGTACAGCCCACGTTCAACACGCTGACTATCATCTTCTCGACCGCACACACAACACGTCTTGCTCGTGTCGCGCTCAGATACTTCTACGACTTCAATACCCGCAACCTTCGCCTTGTACGTGAGAATCTTCGTGAAGCGGTCGAACGCCCAGCCGTGTAGGTCGAGATTACCGTGTCGCCCCCAGTTTTTTGACTCGCCGTTTTCGTCATCTCGAACACCAGCGAGTTTACCGATGTTGATTCGACCCACGTCACGCTCGATACACTTCTCTACGATGTGTTTGGCGAGACTGTGAAAGAAGTGGGTGCGGCGTTCCGACCACTTGTAATCGTTGATGATTGGACAAGTAAATTCCCCCGGTCTATTTATCGGGCCCTTCTTAACAATGGATCCGATTGGGGTTCGCACGATGGTCGAATCGCACTGTTAATACCTTAGTAGTATAATCCAGATTTTGAGTACAATGAACAAACGGATTGTAATCGCATTTATCATTGGTGTATCAAATGCTATTATCGTCTACGTCAACGGATATTATCTTCTAAACTTAACCATGGACGCCGAAGGAATACAACTGACCCTATATAAAAAATTACAAATGGGTGGGATGTTTATTTTAGGAGCAGGTTCCTCTTATCTACTTCTGCGATATACGCTCTTGCTACCAATCACACTAACAGCGATATTCACTGGATACAGCCTTTATGACCATGTTTCACCCTCAATGGAAGGCTTCACATCGCTCTATCTCGGAGTATGGTTTATATTTGTTATTTTCGTCACCATTGTTGCTATCATTGAGTATAGCACGCGAAGAGGCCTTTCTTTCTATTCACCAGGGTCGCTGATATAAGGTGACTCCTCATCTACCTGTATTCCTGTAGACTGTTCCATAGCTCTTCAGACAATTATTCAGCAACCAGTTTCTAGGCATGTTCAGTGAGCCATAGTCGACTTACTCGTAGTAGACTGAAGACCCGAACAGTGCGACGGCGATGAGGAAACCGCATGGTTCCGGCAGCCGTGATCGGTGGTCAAGGACATCAGAAGGGGTGGCTGCGGTTTCCTGCTTGGGTCCTTGTTCGAGACAGTTGTCTTTGAGGGCACTGATAGGAGGAAAGCCTGCTAAGTCCCCACGAATGGATGGAAGACGTGGCAAAGGCTAACAACTAGACAGCGCGATAGAAGTGAAATTCACAGAAGAACGGAATCAGAGTTAGATTTCCAATAGGAATTAGTATATCAAACTGGCGAGAAGATTGATACCATTGCTCTCGAGAGTGAGATATGCGAACGGGAGGATGGGGGGAATCTGTTGTTGCCAACAGATCGATGATCACCATATCGCCACTTCTTCCCGAACGCATCTTTCAGACACACGTTCCATCCCACTCAGACTCGAGTTCGTGCGTCCGACAGTTTATATAGGAAAGTGCGGCCAGACACCTCCATGTCCGGAGAATGAGACGATGATCTCCTGATCGCGGTGGCACTGACTCGATTTTCCGTCCAGTTCGAAGGGGCAGATCTCGAGTTGAGCGAGTATGCATGGCAGTTAGCCGCTGACCGGCTCATTGAGTATGATGTAGAACCGTGTACTGCTATTGAGGAACTGCAGATCGGGGACCACTAGTTGATGAATGAGTTTTCAGCAGAGCCAGAATCAGGTGCAGTCAGTACGAGGAACATGGTTCTGCTCTGTTTCTACCCGTTGGAACCCCAATAGTATAAGTGACTACCCGACAACAATCAAGATGGAAACCGCACTCCAAGCAGCCGCAGGGGGCATGCGCCGAAATGCCCCAGGTGTTCAAGGCACCTGAGGCGCGGTTTCCAACCCACGAGGGTTCGAAACCATGTTTGCGTTGATTCTACCGAGATATAAACGTCTCGCACGACAGCCGTACCGCTATCAACTAGCTGGCGCGCCCAAAAAGCTGCGCTGGAGGGATCAATGAGCGGCCAGTCACCGAACGAAGACGAGGGCAAACCGTCGTTTCTGCCGCGGTGTCCGCGGTGTGACACGCCGGTTACTCGGGTCACGAGCCGCGGGCCGATGGAGCATATCTGCTCGCCATGTGGCTGTCAGGTCGGTTCACCTGACCTCTAAGTAAGCGCTCGAGGATAGTCAATTAGCCTCGAGTGGTTTTGTTTGAGATGTAGCCCAACGTATCCAGCGATTTACTACCGCTATCCCAAAAGCACTTACCAAGTCATGTGAGAAGAGATGCATGAAGCGACGAACTCTCTTAGCCAGTCTTGGGGTAACTTCTGCGAGCGTTGCAGGCTGTGTGAGTACTATTGCTCCATCTAGTAGTGAAGATAGTAGCAGTGACTTTGAGGCATGTGGAGAACCGATTCTAGTCTTCAGTAAACTACCTGATGCCGTTAAACATGAAGTAGAGACTGCTTTTGAGGAGGGAGAATATCACGCAGATGGCGAGTTGCTCTATGAACAAGTAGCCGGAGACTCAGTCCAAGCACTCAGAAGAAATGATTTCTACTACGACTCGCATATAAACAAGAAGCTGCTTGGTGGGAAGACTCTCTCGTTTACACAAACGACGATGACTCATGATTCGCCTGTAGATCTTGAGATACGGAATACGAGGGACGGTGATTGGAAAGGGACTGTGAAGGTTACTGATGTAGATGGCGGGATTCTTGTCTTGGAAGAAAACGTGACAATTGAATCGTATCCGACTGACCCAGAGAAGCGCCGTGTGGATCTCACTGATGAGCGTATCAAACAGTTCTCTGTTACCGACGAATGGGGAGAGTATAGGATTTCCCTCTCCGCGAATCAAGCGGAATATGATACGTATGACGCGTCACGCGAGGATAGCTATTTTCTGGAAGGGACCATCGGGATGTACGGAGGACACCACTTACGTGTTGTACTCAACGAAGACGGAGCAGAACTTGATGACGAACTCGGACGGAAGTCCACCGAAGAAAACAACTCGAGTCCTGAGCAACCGTGCCTTTGGAACGAAACGAACGAAGTCGTAATGGGTTCGGCTGAGTGAACCAGCACTAGCGACGATCCTACTCCAACGCGCTATCAGATCCTGTGGAAAGGACGGTGACGGTATCCGATGTCACAGCGAGTCGAATGCCTTCAACAGTAAATCGGATTTCAATATCCCCATTCGAGGAAGTACACACTTGCTCGAGTGCCTCAACGTCGACGTAATCGTACAGCTGGTAGGAATTAGGATCAAGACCACATGCTTCCAAAGTGTCGACGATTTCGATGATCAGCTCGGTTGATCGTCCCTATCCACTTGCCGGTGATCATGCCATTGAATCGATGTAGACTCAGAATCTGCAATGTTTAAAGGTTTGGAGATGATTATAGAAGCTCGGCTCTGTTGAAATCCTCAGGGAGTTACATGTTTGCCGTGTAATTCGATGAGATGAAGGCCCTCCCGAAGTCGCAGATTCTCCGGTTTACTGAGAAGGCGATCCATCTGGCACGCCGAGCGGTTTCTCGATACTCCTCGAAATTTTCCAAACACCGCTACACACTCCCCCAGCACGTTGTTCTGCTGTGTCTCAAAGTTCGGAAGAACACGACCTATCGTGGCCTGCTTGACGAATTAATCGAGATGCCACGTATCCGTCGTGTTCTCGGGCTAGCTGAACTTCCTACGCCATCAACGCTCTGTAAAGCGTTCAATCGGCTTGATATGGCTGTATGGCGTGTTATATTGACTCTCTCAGCATCGCTACCTCCGACGAGCGGCGTCGTTAGCGTTGATGCGTCAGGATTCGACCGCAGTCACGCCTCAAAACACTACACAAAACGAGCTGAACTCACGATTCAGCAGCTCAAAGTGACGTTACTGGTCGATACGAAAGTGAATGCAATCCTCGATCTACACGTGACGACGACACGAAAACACGATAGCCAGATCGCCCCGTCGTTGATCAAGCGCAACCCCGAGGATATTGGCATTCTACTTGGTGACAAGGGCTACGACGACCAGAAGATCAGGCAACTTGCCCGGCAATACGAGGTTCGTCCACTGATCAAGCATCGTGAGTTCACATCGCTCCACAAGGCATGGAACGCACGCTTAGATACTGATCTCTACGGCCAGCGGAGTCAATCCGAGACTGTCAACTCAACGCTAAAGCGAAAATACGGTGCGTTTGTCCGGTCACGACGCTGGTGGAAACAGTTCCGTGAACTCACAATCGCCTGCCTCATTCACAATGTAGACCGATCACTCTGAGCGGTCAATACAAAATAAGGACGCTTCGTTCTGTAACCTGTGAAGGCTCAATCCTCCGCTTGATTGTCGAGGTAGTTGTTTATCGTCATCGGAGTAATGACAGCCACCAATATTAGAAGGCCTATCCTCACTTCGTCCGGGAGTTCGGTAAAATAGAACGTAGCTGTGTGGAGAGCAAATCCTACAAGCACGAAGACTACGATTATTTTGTTTTCTCGTGAGACCATACTCTGTCTTGAAGTGTAAGATGAATAAATATACTGGCTCTCTGCCTGATTAAACGACGAGCGCCCTATACCGCACTCTTCAGCGACCGGCTGTTTCAGACGATTATATGTCTGAAGAAGAGGATTTCAACAGAGCCAGAAGCTCTTAGATTCTATGGTTGACGGATCGCATCGTGGATAGGTGTCGGCGCAAGCAGCAGTGAGTATGCGCTTTGATGCCGACTGGATGTCACGCGCCGATGATCGGATTCTCGAGCATCTCGCTGATGATGGTCCTGATACGCCCAAAGAGATGGCTGACAGCGATCGTGTGCGCTTCTCCCGCCAACACATTAACGCTCGGTGCAAAAAACTCGTCGGATATGGGCTTCTTGTTCACCTCGGGAACGGTGTCTATGATATTACTCGTGAGGGAGAACACTATCTCGCTGGCGAACTCGATGCTCGAGACCTCGAGCTCGAGTAATGGGGTAGCTTTCAAATTCGCTAGCCCCCTCACGCCGTCTTCTATACTGAACAGTAACTCTGTGGGTACACCAACCGAATCAGAAATCAAGAATCGCCAGTACTTCTATACAGTTGATTGATATCGTTTGGTCCATCTACGATGACTGATCAGCATTGTACAGAGGAAGTGACCATCCAATGCACGCAGTGTGGGGCGATCTATCCTGCGCTCCGACTATCTGGTGGAAAGCTAACGCGAGATTGTAATCAGTCAGTTTGTCGATGTGGGAACAAATCGTTTACCGAGTTAAACAGCGACGACTGAGTAGTATGTTCTTCAAAATTACTAAGCGCCCCGCTGTAATTTTCTGGAAGTAATGCCTTCCAGATTAGGCTCCCTTGCCCGAGAGTTGTCGCTCCCATACTATGAGGACGCCTTCCCCGCACACGATATTTTCCATGCGAAACGAGTACGTGATATCTCACTCCGGCTTGCGGACGAGCACCCTGACAGTGTTGACCGAGAAGTGCTGGCTTCAGCAGCGTGGTTTCACGATATCGGGCGTCCACTCGAACGCATCGGGGAAATTGACGACCACGACGAATGGGCGGCTAACGAAGCCACAACCCTTCTTGAGAATGAAGACGTGACAACCCGCCGGATCACAGCTATCGAGCACTGTCTGCGGGCACACAGCATCCGGGCGAGCTCTCCTGACCCAGAAACTATCGAGGCTAAATTGCTCTTCGATGCTGATAAGCTGGATGCGACTGGCGCTGTCGGAATCGTTCGACTCGCCTGTATCATCGGTGAGCGCTCAGGGCGCACTGGTAATCAGTATGCAGTTATAGATGACAAAACGACACTTAGCGTAGATCACGCCGAAGTGCCGGATATCGATCTCGTATACGAGTGGGCACGTGAGCGCCTTGATGCGTTGCAGACTGACCCAGGCCGACGCCTTGGAGAGTCACGATGGGACTTTATGGAGAACTTCTTTACTCAGTTCACTCACGAAATTGATGCAGGCCCAAAAAAGTAAGACAGCTGTACGTTCCGCAGAGGGCGTCAAACCGCTCTTTCTCTGAGAGGGTTAATAAGGCCGTTAGAGAGGTACTTCGGCTAATAGGATGGATGAAAGACCGGATATTGACAGTCAACAGCCTCGGCTAATTCGCTTCGAACGGAGATGTTTGTCACCCCTCAAGGGCTGAGGGGCGTTCGCCGAATGGAGCATCCCTCGTCGAGAACAATGACTTCGAGCGACTGCTCAGCGGTGTCCTTCGATAATTCGGATACCAGACGGGACGAGATGCATAGCACGATGGAAGCCTGGGCCGAAGACCTTGTCGAACAAATCGACGAGGCGGTCTCGAGCGACCAATTCCAAGAATGGCTCGACATCCAGAGTCACTTCCACGATTACTCCTATCGGAACACACTCCTCATTACTCGCCAGTGTCCTGAGGCGACTCGAGTCGCGGGCTATCGGACGTGGCAGACAGAGTTCGACCGGCACGTGAAAGAAGGCGAAACGGCGATCTGGATCTGGGCGCCGATCATCGCCAAGCAATGTCCTGAGTGTGAGAACTCACCGTCGTACCATGAGCGGAGTGACTGTGAGTACGACGAGACGCCACCCGAAGCGTGGTCGAAAGGCTTGGTCGGCTTTCGGCCTGCCCCAGTCTTCGACATTTCTCAGCCCAAGGAGAACCTCTCCCCGAACTCGAGACTGACGCAACGGGGAAAGCCGACGAACTGGTGCCAGCACTCCTCGAGGGATCGAAAGCACTGGAAGTCGATGCCGAGGAAATCTCGAAACCAGCGTGGACGCACGGCGACGCTGAGGGGATTTGCCAGTATCGATCTCCTGCAGAACAGCCACTCGTCAAAGTACAGAATCGGGAGAATAGCGCAGCTCTCGCTGTCACACTCGTTCACGAGTACGCTCATGCACTCTTACACGGTGATGTCGACGAGACCGAGCGCTCGAAACGCGAACTCGAGCTGTCGTCGTTACCCAGACGAGCGACCACTACGATTGGAGTCGATTCGAGAAAGTAAATCGCCTCGGGAAGGGCTAATCGACATACGGTTTTTGAGTTCACGACAGGCAGTAGACGAATCAGTTCCGGCCCGGGTCATGGTCCGTCATTTTACTTAGGGTATACAGTCAATGCTGGGAAATATGTCTCGTAGAAGGCGTTATCGAAGCTGACCAATGCATCTCCGTCGACAGTCGCATGTCCACCAATGACAAAGTCCGCAGCAATATGCTGACGCGGTGCAAGATCCTCACTACACTCCTCACAACGGACGGTCTGTTTCGTCCCGCAAGACGGGCATTGAAGTCCATCTGGACGCCGAACAGTATACTTGGAATTGCTCACCTGCTCGGAATAATGCCTCTCGTGATGGTTCAACGAGCTGAATACTGAAGTCCTCAAGAAACTGATCGAGTTCTGATGTGGTATCGAAGTGGCTATCTGCTGCGAGTTCAGCGTACACCAGTAGTGTAATAACGACCCGCCCTCCCTGTAGACGCGACGAAGTTCCGCTTCACTTTTGTTGGTATATTCGTCTTCGTACAAAAGAGCGTGTCATAGAAAGACCCAAAGGTGGTTTGTTTCAACACCTTCTGATCGAATTATCCTGCTATAAAAGAGGTAAGGTCCTGAGATTACTCGGGATTGATAACGAATGTTGGGCCGCCACCTTCAACCGAGAGGTTGTCATGATTACCGACTTCAAAGGTCGTCTCATCTTCAACAAGATCCGCGAATGCGGAGATTCCGTTAATCGCTGCGTCAGCAACGAGATCTCCCTCATCACTCAATATTTCCTCACCGAAGTCAGCACCCGCCTGCAGTGCCATATACACTCGCGCGATTTTCTGAAGCGACGTAAGGTTAACAGTAGAGAGTTTGTCCGTAACCTTTACTGCCTGATCCCAGGCTTGATCAGTGAAATTGATGAGATCGACGAGGTCCTGCAGCGTATAATCAGGCGTCGCGAAATAGTATGACTGCGACACCTGATTGCCGCCACTTGGAGTGATGTCTGAATCGCTGAAATCAAATTCAAGTTCTAATTCAGTCGTTTGGAACAACGGATTGAAAGCGCTGTCATCGTAGCCGATAATGGATGTTGACGATCGGGTAGTGTTTTGTTCTGGGCTATCGATGTCAGTCCAGACTTCACCACCCATTGAGTTTGCGACCATCCCATCGTCTGTGTACGTCTTTAAGGTGTATGTGTAGGAGACCGTTCCAAATTCTGATGAAGACGCATTCGAGTGCCATGCGTGGTCAAAGGATAGTTTCAGCCCCCAATCATTTCCTGCCACATTACTATATTGATCCACAGGTATCCATGCTCCCGAAAGATCCCCTGGCCGTGCTATCGCCTGAGGAGTGTATTCATCATCGTCAGGAATCCAAGCCGTGTCCCCGTCTTCGATGACTAGTGGGAAAACTGCCTGGAAATAAAAGTCGAGGTCTCCGGAAGCGCTAACAGTTGGTGCACCAGCTATGGTGAGCCCCGTCGCACTTGCTGCCCCAATACCTTTGAGGAACGTCCGACGGTTTGTATCCTCGGTCCCGCTATATTTCATGGGTTTGTTAATTCCCATGATCCTGACGTTCAGAATTACAGTAAAGTAATTTTTGTATGTATTATGGGAACATGTTAGAAGTACTAGTATTGAATGGCTATTTCCTCTAGCAACCTTATTTTGTTTTGAGAATTGCCAGGGTCCAGGCCAGAACAGTCATAAATATTACCACTTCGATTATGTGAGTGTCGTACATCCGGGTAGGTATGATCGTGGACCAGGACGCTCTCGAGCTGAAAAAAGCAACCACCACGGAGTTAATTGTCCATCGAAACAGCGAGATCAACACGCTATTGAGTATTTTCGAACCTGTGACGAACGGCCACCAGACTAGCGGTGCGTTCATCTATGGACCGCCGGGTTTAGGCAAGACCTGTGCCGCAAACGTACTTCTCAATGAGATCCGGAGACTACTGTTACTGAAGATGGGATAGCGGTGAGCCAATCGAAACGGCGTACATCGACTGCTACAATGGCAAGTCCTGACGGCAACGTCTATCAAGAACTTCTCGAGACGCTCGGTGAAGGGCCAGCCCGGACGCGCCCCTCCGCTGCGACCGACCAATTGCGCCGGCAGACACTCGACACAATTGACGGGCACCTAATCGTCGTGCTTGACGAGGCCGACCAGATCGGCGAAAAGGATGTGCTCAAATCAGTGAGGTCGGTCATCTCAACGACGTACTAGCAACTTCACGATCAACCCGCATAAGAATATTCCCCGATAGGGAGTTAAATTGATTTGAGGAGATTCATCTCGAGGGGAGCATCTGAACACCCAAAGACCTGAATTACTGAGTGAGAGAGATCTCCTCCACACGGGTCTCTCATCTATAGGTTCCTGAAATTTTAGCCGTCAGTATCAGACGAAGTCGGCTGCTTCAGAACGTATACTTCGATACCGCCGTTTCCGCTGCTACCAACAGCTATTCAACCGTTACGACGACTTTCCCCTGATGCTCGCCCGCCTCGAGGTGTCGGTACGCCTCGCGGACCTCGTCGAAGTCGAACGTGCGGTCGATCACCGGTTCCATCTCCGTCGCGGCCATGGCTTGGTTCATCCGGTCGAACCGTCGCAGCGGAGAGAAAACCCAGAACGGGATTGAAACTTGTGGGCCGGATCAGCCCTCACAGCCGCCAGCATGTCGCAGCGGAGAGAAAACCCAGAACGGGATTGAAACAACTTGACAACGAGGTACTGGTCCCGTTCGGCACGTCGCAGCGGAGAGAAAATCCAGAACGGGATTGAAACTTCAACGTCGTTTCATCGTCGCTCACCAAGACGACCGTCGCAGAAGGGAGAAAACCCACCAAGGATTGAAACACGGACCATGCTATGGAGCGATTGAATCTGACGATGGGGCTCAGAAGCCAACTGTACGAGCGGTATCAGGTGGCTGAGAGCGGCTTGAGGTCACTTGTGTCAAATTCTTCATTAAGATGATTCTCTTACTCTTCAGTAATCCCGAGACAACGCATGATTCATTCGAATAAATCGCACTCCGCAAGAACAAAGTAGCGATTATAAATTGGTAAGATGCGGAATCGATTATCTCTACTCAGTCGATTCAAACTCAGCATCAATAATTGCTTTAAGCTGATCAGATTCTCGATCATATTGATCGATATGATCTAACGCAATCTCACCCCGAGAAGTGATTTCATAAACGCCTCGACCGATATTGCGAACGAGGTCGTAGTCCTCCAGCTGATTTAGCCGTTTTGTGACTGTCTTCTTGTGGCGGTCGATTTCATCAGCGATGTTTGCGCCGAGATTACGGCCGTCTTGCAGCTCCTCGAGGATCAGTCGGTCTGTCGGGAGCTGCAACAGCATCATCGAATCGGAAACAGGGGACATATATGATACTGTTGGTAGCATTGTACTTGGAACCATTAGTAGGTTACCTATCGGATGCTACTACCAGTAGTATTATTAGGAATCCGCCTAGACTGTCGCGTGGAGATCGTCCCACAGGACTCGCGAAAGGTCCGACGTGGTGCAACACGTCGGGATGGCCTCCATCCGGCCTTCAGTCAAGGCCCTCTCAGAGACCATGCGACAAGATAGCCTCCGAGCCAATAACTGTAGGGCTCATGAGTCAGGAGTATCGACTTCCCATCATAATCAGCGCGACACCCCGGACGACACGCAGAAAACGCACCCGCGTCACACCGCAGGTGCACGGACGAGAGATCGTACACCCCCTACTCGTCCGTTTACACAGTTTTCCGCAGAGAGACCTAAAGCCCGCGCTACCGACCACGACGAGTTCATCGTCGCCGGCGAGGACGCAGTCATCCTCGAGCCAACGGGTGACCGCTGATGGGCCGCGATCGCTCCCAGCAGCGGCCCTCGAAATACGTCGTCCCCACGGGTTCGGGCTACCTCGGAACCTACACCGTCAGCACTGACCGAACGGTGACGATCTCGACGGCCGCCCTCGGCGACCGCGACTGGCCGACCGACACCGCCTACGCCATCATCCACGACGACGGCGTCGTCCTTGTCCCACGCGATGACACCACCGACCCGCTCGCTGAGTACACCCTCTGCAGGCGCTTTACTGGAGCCCGCATCGCGGTCGGTCAGGCCGTCATCGATGCGCTCGAGCTATCGCGCGGCGACGACGTCCGGGTCTACGACCTCGAGATCACTGACGGGGAAGACGGCCTCCTGCTCGTTGACGCCGATGACGACCCGCGGATCGCGACCGACGGCGGACACGACACCACAGCCGAGCACGCTCTCGAACTCACGCTCGAGTATACGACGATCAACGACCGCCGGCGTCGAATCACTATCGTCCCAGACACCGGCGGCGAAGCCTGGCGAATCACCCACGAGATCCGCAACGGGGAATGGCGCGAAACTGGCCGCGAGCCGATTTCGGAACTCGCACTCACTCTCAATTCCAGCGACTACTCGAGATCGTTTGCGACCGACCAACGCCGTCACACCGGCGACGAACTGCTCGAGCAGCGCGGTGAGAAGCAATGACGGACGCAGTATCAGCACCAACGCGTTCACTCCCCGAACCGCGTCTCGAGGACGATACCCACCCTCCCACTGGGCCTGACGCTGTGGGCTAGCTGCCCGTTTTGGGTCGTTCCCTCCATCCCGCAGTGTCGCCGCCACCTAAGGCCGCTGTCGTCCGGTAGCGCTCGCCAACCAGTCCACCCACGATCCCCCACAGAGCGATGTCTCCATCCACCAGCAATTCGACGACCGAACAGCACCCAGACCACCGCAGCGAGAGTTTCGAGGCCCTCGAGAAGCGAATCGACGCGCTCGAGGCCGAACTCGAGCGCAAAGACGACCGTCTCGCAGATCTCGAACAAGAGTGCGATCGCCTCGACAATCGAACGGCCACACTCGAGGAGCGCGTTGCTGACCTCGAATCCGAAACCACCCGTCTCGAGAACATGGTCGAGGCCGCGTTGAAAAAGGCCAGCGCAAACAAAGAGCGCGTGTCAGAGCTCCAGTCTCGCGAACTCGAGAAGGGCGCACACCTACTTGAGGAAACGGTCGACGCGCACGCCGTCAACGTCCTCGATGGCCGACTTGAGAGATTGACGAAAGACGACGGGAATAGGTATTATCGCGTGCCCGACAGCGCGGACCCACTCGAGCGCGGTGGGACCGTGTCGCTCGCCTATGGCGACCTCCTGCCGATTCAACAACTCGCGAAGATGGACGAAGAGATGCGTCGATCAGCAGCGAACGCGCTTCCGACGCGGTTGGCTGCGAAACTCTGGAATGCTCGAGTCGACGACAGCGTCGGTGACAACCCGTGGAAGACCGGCTGCAAAGACGTCGCCGAGTACGTCAAAGCGAGCGACCTGAAACACTGGATCCGGCGGCAGGAAAGCGGCATCAGCGAGACGTACGCGAAGAAGTTGGTTTCGCGGACGATCGATGCTGTGCTGGATCTTTCGAAGAATCGGCTGGCCGTTCGCAAACGAACGGAGCGAAAGAACGGCCTCGAGTACACCGAACGCCGCCTCGTGTTACCTGCGGATGCTGCAATTCCTGGTGAAAGCGGGTCACGTACCGAGCAAAACGGAGACCCGAAGACAGGTGGTGTCCACGGGTAGGCCTGTCTCCGGCAACCGAATCCCCCTCGAGAGAGACTCCCCTCTTCAGGATTGATCCAATTACGACCCGATTGCGGATGGTAGTATGGGTTCGGTAGCTGGTGGTCTCTCCTCGAGCGGTCATCGGCGGTTATACGCAGAGACCCAGGAGAATGCCGCTTCCAAAGACAACGGATGTCCACGGTCGGTACGGTCCCAGATACTGCCCACAGTTCGTACCCAGAGAACGTTAATGTGGTTCGTGACGATTCATCTCCACCCGACTCATAGGGATCAGCAGACTAGTTCATATCGACTCTGTTGAAACCCTCAATAGTTGATACGCACCGGAAATAACAGGTATACTATTTTCATGTATATTTGGCAAGACATTTATATATTGTTGGGTGATTGATCATATGTTCACTCGCCGATCCCTACTCATCACAGTAAGCGCTCTTGGCACTGTAAGCTTGGCTGGTTGTTCTGCCTTCAGCAATAGAGGCACCACTAACCACAAACTGAGGGTGATAAACGGAAGTCAGGAACAACATTACTTCTCAATCACTGCTACCAATGAAGATGGCGAAGCAATATTCGAGGAAACTCTTGACCTTGAGGGGGGTACTGCCGATGAAGATCTAGTAATCGAAGGGACTCCTGCAGAGATTTCGGTTACTATCGATGACAGCGAACCAGAGACACTCCCATGGGATCCCCAAACAGGTGTCGGAAATCATTCTGGAGAGTGTCCTGGAGAGAATACGCTCAGCTTGACGATATGGTATGAACAGATGGACGGAGACGGCGTGAAACCAATTTTTGGTTGCGAATATGTTCAAGATCAGTAAAATCTCGTCAACCGATATAGCTCTGGTCTGGCAACGTCTTTCATCACGTCGTCGCCAGAGTATGTCCGCCTCGACATCTCGAAATCGGGCCTACTGAAATTCCTCTGGCAGTGATTCCCCAGAGACGTTCTGTTCGGGATCGACATCGAGGTTCCGGAGTTCCGCGTCTGTTGGCTCTCGGCCCTCACCGTTGTAACCAGCGACCGCTTCGTCGAGGTTTTCGAGCGCTTCCGTTCGTGTCTTGCCCTGACTGGTGACGCCGGTCGCTTCGTCCGTTGCGACCCACCACTCGCCTTCCTCGGTGAGCGTGATCGTCGTCTCGGGCTCGAGGGCACCGTTCGAGCCAATATCAGTGCTCACGGGCTGTGATATGCTCGGTGGATGGTTAAGCGTTCGGTCGCTTGCTCTCCAGCACCGTTCAGTCCCTCGAGCGTCAGTTCCGGACTGTTCGGTGTTAACCAACGAGTTCGAATTTTTGTCTGAAATGTTGGTTAAGGCACGTCGCTGTTCTCGATCACGCCTTCACCCGATTGGTAAGGAGGACCTCAGCCTGTGGAACGTTTCCCGGCGGCCCGCAGAACACTACGTGCTGGTTGTGATGTGAGAAGACTACTGGTTTGAGACTGCGAAAGCGGAACGTCACATCGACATTCACCACCAAGCCTACGACCACACCCGTACGAATACAACACTCTTGACACCAAAGAGGCCAACATCGATTCGGCGTATCAGCATCAGAAACGACTCACCGAGTGGAAAGACAAGTGGCTCGTGTTCCCGAAGTCCATTCGAAGGTCTTGCAGAAGACCGTCAACGCTTCTACTACAACCTCTCAAACCTCTTCAAGAAGAAGCAGACTGGTCAGATGATTTAATGACAAGCCCCGCGCCACCGTGCGCGAGGCAATTGACATAGAAATTACCGCGAGAATATCACTCACTCAGTTGTGTGATATCTTCAAGATCGAATAGTCGCAGATCATCACGTTCCGACACCGCCTCCTGTACGGATCGAGTCGCACCACTTCGTGTAAACAATGCGTATTTGGTCTCGACGTCACCGGTATTCGGTGTCCAGCGGATTTCCGCAGCGTGATCTTCGAGTGTGGAGAGTGCGCTGTAGTCCAGCGGTGAATTCGTGAACTTACACTCTCCCACAGTCATCGTCCCGTCTGCGGTGAAGCCGACGACATCAACCTCGTGTTCCTTATACCACCAGCGGCCGAGATCAATAAATGTCTCCTCGGGGTATAGCTCTGGAAGCATCTGCTGACAGAGCGTCTCGAACTCCGGACTTACGAAGTCCGGAAGTTCCGGTTTGATGACTGCCTCGTAGACGTCTTCACCGAGCCGTTCGTACCGATCTTCCTTTCCATAGACGAAGCGGAACCAGAACCGGAACAGGGGATCGAGAATTCGATACCGGCCACGGCGTGACTTTGCTTTCTCTTCGGTGATCGGGACCTCACGCTCAATGAGCCGCAATCGCTCTAACTTCTGCGTGTACGTCGAAATTTGCTTGCCGTCGATTCCCACCGCTTGGGCAATCTCGTTTGATGTCGTCTTCCCCGCTGCAATCGCAGTGAGGATCGCGAAGTACCGGTTCGGATCTGTAAGTTCGGTTCGGAGCACGTACTCCGGCTCGTTGTGGAGATAGCCTTTCTGCGAGAGCACCTCGTCTGTGAGGACTTTCTCGAGATTTTGACCCAGATCGATGCCATCGAGGTAGTATGGAATGCCACCGAAGATACCCCATGTGAATATTCGCTCCTCAGGAGTGTAGTCCTCCGGAAGGAACTCCCGTGTCGCACTAAACTCAAGGGGGCGAAGGTCGAGCTTCTGAGTGAATCGGCCGTAGAGCGGACTGTTGCCCAAAAGCGTTGCTTCTTCCATCATACTGATCGACGACCCGACCAGGATGAGCGTTCCCGCGGTGTTCTGTAATCGCTGATCCCACAACCGCTGAATGACCGAGGGAAGACTGTCGTCGGCGTCAACGAGATACGGGAATTCGTCGAGAACGACGATTCCATCTTGTTCTCCGAGGTAGCCGAGTAGCGCCTCCCAGTTTTGCTTGATCTGTGTGATTCCGGGAAAACTCTCGGATGCCACGTCGACAAACTCGTCGAGTTGTATCTGCGAAGTGGTCTCCGTAGCCTGATATATGACGGCGTCGTCCCGGTCAGAGAGTGAGTGTTGGACTAGCTGTGTCTTTCCGAGTCGTCGCCGTCCGAAGATGACGACCATCTCGGCCTCGTCCGACTCGTAGCATCCGCGAAGTCGCGAGAGTTCTTCGTCCCGATTCACGAAGCGGTTCATACGTCTACTCCGTGACCAGGATGGATAATTCTTCCGAGTAGCCTATTATTGAATAGCCTAATATGAAATAGGCTATTTGAGAATTCATAGCTATACAGCCGAGAGGATTCAAGTTGAGATCGATCCACTGTCGAAAGCAGAGATAGTCGAGTTAGCTGGCAATTAGGATTGAGTTCCATTGACATCCTCCCCACCCTAAAGGGCGAAGCTTTCGCCTCAAATTTTCCGTAACCTCGGTCGAGGGCCACCACCGGGGGATACATAATCCGTTCTAAATAAGCGTTTTATATACGTTCGAGAGATATGTACGTATGGTATGAAGAAGCTTATCAATGACCCGGAAAACGTAGTAGACGAGATGCTCGACGGGATGGTCTCGGCGTACCCGGACCAACTGCGTCGACTGGACGGGACGAACGTACTCGTTCGGAATGACGCCCCCGTCGACGACAAGGTCGGGATCGTCAGCGGCGGTGGGAGCGGCCACGAGCCGACCCACGCCGGCTATCTCGGCGACGGGATGCTTGACGGCGCGGCGGCGGGGGAGGTGTTCACGTCGCCGACCGCCGACGAGATCAACGAGATGATCCAGGCCTGCGACGCCGGCGAGGGCGTTCTCTGCGTCGTCAAGAACTATGAAGGCGACGTGATGAACTTCGATACCGCGGCCGAGATGGCTGCGATGGAGGACGTCGACGTCGAGCAAGTCGTCGTCAACGACGACGTCGCCGTGGAGGACTCCACGTACACGTCCGGTCGACGCGGCGTCTGCGGCACGATCTTCGTCCACAAGGTAGCGGGGGCGGCAGCGGAGCGCGGCGAGGACCTCGACGAGGTCCGGCGCGTCGCGGAAAAAGCCGTCGACAACGTCGGGACCATGGGAATGGCGCTCACCTCGTGCGTCACCCCGGAGAAGGGCGAGCCGACGTTCGACCTCGGCGACGACGAGATCGAGCTTGGTATCGGCATCCACGGCGAACCCGGCGTCGAGCGCACCGACATGATGGACGCCGACGAGATCGCCGCGGCGCTAACGACGGCGGTCCTCGAGGACGTCGAACCCGAGGGGGAGGTCGCCACGATCGTCAACGGGATGGGCGGCACGCCGCTGTCGGAACTGTTCATCGTCAACAGGGCGGTACAGGACCTCCTGGAAGACGAGGGCATAGAGACGTGGAATACCTGGGTGGGGGAGTACATGACGTCGCTCGAGATGGCCGGCTGCTCGGTGACGGTCCTCGACCTCGACGACGAGCTCAAGGGTCTACTGAGCGACTCGGCGAATACGCCGGCGTTCAAGGTGTGATCGGTCGGGCGATCTGGACCCCAAAGATATTATTACTGAGTGGATGTACCACGGATCATGGCTTCTCGAGAGACGGAGTGCGAAGCGATTCTGGAAGCGGTCGACCGGATCGCCGCCCGGATAGAGTCGGAGAAAAAGCACCTGACCGACCTCGACTCGGCGATCGGCGACGCCGACCACGGGGCGAACCTCGACCGAGGGTTCAAAGCCGTAGTCGAAACGCTCGATCAGAAGGAGGACGCCGACGCGCAGGACCTGGTGAAGACGGTGGGCACGGCGCTTATTTCCGAGGTCGGGGGGGCGTCAGGACCGCTCTACGGCGGCTCCTGTATGCACGCGAGTCAGGAACTCGAAGCGGGGATCACCGCCGAAACGACCGTCGCGTTCGCCGAAGCCTACCTCGAGAAGCTACAGGACAGGGGCGGTGCCGAGGTCGGCGACAAGACGATGGTCGACGCGCTGACGCCGGCGGTTCACACTTACAAGAAGTCGATCGAAGTGGACGACCTCCCCCCGCTGGAGGCGCTGGCGAAAGCCGTCGACGGGGCCGAACGGGGCGTCGAGTACACTGTCCCGCTCAAAGCGGCCAAGGGCCGCGCCTCCTATCTCGGCTGGCGATCCGTCGGTCACCAGGATCCCGGCGCGACGAGCACGCTACTGATTCTGGAGGAACTGCTCGCCACCGCCGAGGAGTACCTCGACGGCGATGTCGACGTCGACGCAACGTCGCCGACGATCCCCGACGAGGATCCGGAGGAGGTGGAGGAGTAAAATGATCGGACTACTCGTCGTCTCTCACAGCGGTAAAGCTGCAGAAGGTATCAGGGACATCGCCCTCGAGATGGGCGGCGACGACGCCCGGATCGAGGCCGTCGGCGGCGACCCCGACGGCGGGATCGGAACCTCGGTCGACGACATCAGCGCGGCGCTGGAGCGACTCGCCGACGAGACCGACGGCGTGGTCGTCATCGTCGACCTCGGCAGCGCCGTCATGAACGCGGAGGTGGCTATCGAATCCGTCGACGACGTCGAGTGCGTCGTGGTCGACGCGCCGCTTCTCGAGGGGACGCTCAACGCGGCCGTCGAGGCGTCGAGCCCGAACGCGACCCTCGACTCCGTCGAGCGGGCCGCGGCCGAAGTGGTCGATCTCTTCGAATAGGGAGAACCGCCGGAATTTGGTGCTGATCGTCGGGAGTGACGGACCGAAACCAACCGGGAAAGTAAAGTCACACACCGGCCAAGATTCGCACTGGTATGGAGCGTATCGTAACAGTGGTCCCTGAGGCTGGCCTGCACGCCCGTCCGGCGTCCCGGTTCGTGCAGACGGCAAACGAGTACGACAGCGAGATCACGCTAGAACCGGTCGACGACGGAAAGTCCGTCAACGCACGGAGTATGCTCGCGGTCACGGGCCTGAACGTCGAGTCCGGGGAGGACGTCCGACTCGTCGCCGAGGGGGAAGACGCCAGGGCCGCGCTTGACGCGCTGGCCGAGGTCCTCTCGTCGCCCGAAGACGGCGATGAGGGGGGCGGTGAATGACCGAACTCGGTGGCGTCGGCGTCACGCCGCGCACCGGACACGGGATCGCCCGCTGGCACGACAGGACGATCGACCTGGGTGAGCCCCCGGCGCCCGAGACCGTCGACCCGGGCGACGAACTGGCGGCGTTCGAGCGAGCGCGCGACGCGGCGCGAGCGGCCCTCGAACGCGAACTGGACCGCGCCAGCGAGCGCGTCGGCGAGGCCGAAGCCGAAATCTTCGACGCCCACATCCAGTTCCTCGACGACCCCCAGATCACCGACGGCGTCGAGTCGGCGATCGAGGACGGCCTGCCGGCGACCCACGCCGTGCGGGAGACCTTCGACGGGTTCGTCGACCAGTTCGAGGGGATGGACGGGCGGATGGCCGAGCGCGCCGACGACCTGCGGGACGTCCGCGACAGGCTACTGCGCCTGCTGGTCGACGACGAGAGCGCCACGGAGCCGTCCCAGGCCGATGGGCCGGACGCCGACGAGCGGATCGTCCTGCTGGCCGATCGACTGACGCCCAGCGACACTGCCAATCTCGACCCGGACCGGGTAGCGGGCATCGTCACGAAGGCCGGCGGGCGGACTTCTCACGCGGCCATCCTCGCGCGCTCGCTCGCCATCCCGGCGATCATCCAGGTCGGAGACGCGCTCGAGACGATCGCCGACGGCGACCACGTGCTCGTCGACGGCGAGGACGGTCGAATCGTGGTCGATCCCGACGACGAGGCGCTCGCGGCGACAGCGGAGTCAGGCCCCGAGATTCGCGAGGGGCCGGTCGAGACGACCGACGGGAAACACGTCGAGGTGGCCGCGAACCTCGGCGGGACGGGCGAACTGACGCCGGCAGTCGAGAGCGGCGCCGACGGCGTCGGCCTGTTCCGCACGGAGTTCCTGTTTCTCGACCGGGAGACGCCCCCTACCGAGGACGAGCAGTACGACGCCGTGACCGACGTCCTCGACGCATTTGTCGGCGACCGGGTCGTCGTCCGAACGCTCGACATCGGCGGGGACAAGCCGGTCCCGTACCTGGAACTGCCGGAGGAGTCCAACCCGTTCCTCGGCGAACGGGGAATCCGACTCTCGCTCGACCGGCACCGCGATCTCTTCGAGACCCAACTCCGCGCGCTCTTGCGCGCCGCGGCGTCCGAGCACGGCGACGGCCTGGCGGTGATGGTTCCGCTGGTTTCGACGATCCCCGAACTCGAGGGGGCGCTCGAGGCGGTTGACGACGTCGCCGCAGACCTGGCCGACGAGGGGATCGAGCACGCCAGGCCGGAGCTGGGCGTCATGATCGAGACGCCGGCAGCCGTCCTGTGTGCGGATCAGGTCGCGGAGCGCGTCGAGTTCCTCAGCATCGGCACCAACGACCTGACGCAGTACGTCATGGCCGTGGACCGTGAGAGCGAGGCGCTCGCCGACCTCCACGACCCGCTGCACCCGCCAGTGCTCCGGGCGATCCGCCGGACGGTAGAGGCGGGGCGCGCCGAGGACGCCTGGGTCGGGATGTGCGGCGAAATGGCCGGAGACCCGGACCTGACGGAGTTGCTCGTCGGCCTCGGCCTCGACGAACTGAGCATGAGCGCGGTTACCGTCCCGGCGGTGAAGCGTCGGATCGAGGAGACCAGCACCGACGAGGCCGAGGATCTGGCCGAGCGAGCGCTCGAAGCCGAGACCCGCGACGAGGTTCGGTCGCTGCTCTGAGAAGCGAGAGAATCTCGATGTGCTCTGCTATGCGGTTGAAAAACATCCACGACAGGTCAAGAATCAGTCAATCTCGGAAAGTTCCTTTTCCTCTACCCGCACACAGTTGGTGACGAACAGTGGTGTGCCGCGCTCAGAGTCGACGCGCTCTCCCTCCACTGTGCAGTCCAAGAGTCGAAGAATGCCGTCGACTTGGAGAGAGTTTGGGGATCGATCTCCGAGATGACGGGTTCAAGCTTCAAGGACGAACTGGTCTACGTGAGCGCATTGAACGAGTTCGTCTACTGTCCTCGGCGGTACTACTACCAGCGGTACTACGACGAAATCGGCAAGCCCTACGAACTCGTCGACGGCCGCTCGAAGCGTGAACAGTAGGAGGAACAGGTGAAGTACCACGGGTCGGGTGACCCGTGGCGTCCGTGTCTACCCTTGATCGAGGTAACGGTCTTTAATTCCTCTCGCGCTTGACCCTGAGAGTCCCGGGCCGACGTTCTGTGTCGGTGTACAATCGGAAGCAAAAACTGCTCCGTGAGAGTCGGCCTCTTCACATAGACTGATCGAGGCACTAGAGGAAAGAATAATTTCCCGAGAGATCTATTTGGTTCTTCGATGCGTAACCTCCCCTATGACCGAGACGTGGGATGACGTCAACGAGCAGGTCAAAGCAGACTGGAAAGCAGAGACCACGCCGTTCGAGCGGGTGTACGAAATCGTCGAACAAACCCACGACGGGCAGTCGGCCGCCGAGGTCGCCGACCGTGCCCTCGTGAGCGAGCCGACGGCCCGCCGCCACTGCAAGACGCTCGTGAACACCGGGTTCGCCGAAACGGAACAGGACGGCCAAACAACGCTATACAAGCGAAACAGCGACCGAATTTTAATGTCCCGGATCCGTGAGCTGCGTGAGGAGATCACTCGGCCGGAGTTGCTCGACAGCATCAAGGAGATGAAAACCGAGATCCGGCGCTACGAGGACCGCTACGACGTAGTGTCACCGGAAGAACTCGCCCAGCAACTCGACGCCGACGAGACGGAGGGCTGGGACGACCTGACGGCGTGGCGAACGACGCGGCAGAATCTCGCCGTCGCGCAAGCAGCACTCGCCTTCGACGAGGCCAGCCACCAGCTCGCTGTATGAGCGACGACGACCGCGCCGGCGAGTTCGGGCCGATCTATCTTCCGTCACTCCAACGGATTCGTGACCTCTAGCTCGAACTCGAACCGCTCGTCGACGCAACGGGGTACGACGACGTCGTCGCCCCCACGGAACTACAGATCAGTCTCAGCGATGGGCTTGGCGACGCCGAAAGCGCTCGGCTCGATATCCAGTGGAGTGAGCTGGGAATGTATTCGTATCATTACGTCGATAGTGACGGCGTCAATTGGCGCTTTGATCGCCACCCAAATACACACTCACCTGAGATCCACTTTCATTCCCCGCCCGATGCAGCCACGACGGCAGCCGAGCCGTCCCGTATCGACGTGATCGAGGTATAGGGTGATCGACGGCCCGATCGACGCCGGCCTGCGGTGGTTCGCTTTCTGATTTGGTTTCACTCGCCGTAGGCTTGTCTGTCCCGCCACTGGTGATGCTGTCCAGCGCTGGGAGGTCCGTCCGCACAAGCGAGAGCAGGAACTCAAGTTCGATGAACTCCTTGATAGCCGCTTCCTACCGGGTGGATGCATTCTGATATTGGATCCACTCGGGTCCCTGAACGAACCGAATGAAGTACCCCGCACACGGTGGCGCGAGAATTCGACGTTTAGCCTCTCCTCAAAACGGGGAGCGTAACAGCGGCAAACGAGTTTGATACATATAAATGAAGAATTTCCTATATGATTAGATTTAAGTCACTTCTTGATATACGGAAACAATGCATGCCAGAAGATAATAACCAATCGACATTAGTTGGGGCGGCAACCGGTCGACGATCATTTCTTCAGACGATCGCAGCATCAAGTATATTAGGAGGCATAACTGTCTCAACGTTACCAGGTACTGCCGCTGCAAGTGTAGACGAACCAAAGCATAACACAGACAAAGCAACAACTACACATCCATCGACGGGTGAAGTATTAGCCACTACTGAATTATCAACAACAATTGAATATATTGGATCGGATCCTAGCGTAAACAACGCTTACAATCATACTTTCCGGATGACCTACACAGCTACAGCTTATGAACAGAATGATGATGATCAGTACAAGTCTCTCAAAGAGCAGTCGCTCACAGTGACTGCTGAAGGTAATCAAATTGATGATATCTATCCGGGTACTAATCCTGAAGATACTGCATTAACTCCAGCTAGCGGGGCAAAAATTGATCCAGTTGGTGCATTTACCGGACTGATTGAGGGGACGATAGGAAAACTGTCAGATACTGCCGGTGACCTGCTTTCTGTTGCAGGAATTACTGACTCTTTCGTCTCAGTTGATGAAGAAGATACCACAGGGACCGGTTTTGAACTGTCCAAGGACTATGCCACTTTGTATGAAAAGCCAGAAGTAAGCGGCCAATGTCAGTTTATTGTCCAAGTACCCCAAAACATGAATGGAAAGGAGTCGGTTGACTGTGAGGCTTGGGTACAATCTATTTCTACCAATGCTGTATCGGCAGGATTCACGCTCGAGATCTCTGAAGATGATTTAGTAAGTATATCCAAGTCCTAGTAAGTCAACGACCCCATCCTACTTCGCTCACCCTGAAGGGTTCGCTTGTGGAGGGTGGGGCTTGTCCGTGAACTCAGCCTCGAACCCGTCCGGGTAGGCGGTAAATCCGCCACTCGGCGTCACCGTTCCAGACTTGAGGGCGAGCTGACTATCGTCCGTCCGCCGAGACGACTGTTGGCCCCGGCGGACGTACCGCATCCCGATATTCTTCGCTGCGTTGTAGTCTGCGTTCGCTTCCGACTCACACTTTACCGGCCGCGTCCGTTGCCGTTTTCGTTTGGACTGCCGCCCGACGGGATAAAGTGGCCATCGTTGAGTTCGGCGACGACCCGCGTCTCGGTGCCGTCGAGTTGGACTTTCAGGCTCGGGGCGAGGGTACCACCGAACAGCTCCTTCTGTTCCTCGGCTGGTAAGAATCCGACTTCGTCGAGACCGATCTCGCCCCGGGAGGTGTCGTCGAGGCCGCGGAAGTTCTCGAAGCTCTCGACGAGGACGTCGTTACCCTGAGGCATTGCTAACCAGGAGTAGCCCTGGAATGGCGCCGCCTCGGGGTTTGCGATGACCAATCCGCTCTCATTGAGCGGCTCGTAGTCGCCGTATAGCGAGTCGGCGACGAACCCGTACAGTGCATCAGGCCCCCAGAGGCCGGGTGCGAACGTAAACTCGTGGCTCAGCACGAACAGGTACCACTTCCCGTCCTGGAGGACGTAATGAGGACGCTCGAGCTGTTGATTGACCTCGATGGCCTCCAGGTTCGGCGGGAGCAACTCCCACTCGGTGAGTTCGTCGTTCGTCGCCCACGCTATCCCGACGTTCCCGTTGTAACTCCGCGGATCGCTCGGGTCCTCGCCGTCCGTGGGCGTGTTGCCCTCGAAGACGACCATGTCTTCGCCCGTCTCGGGGTGCCGGAAGTACCACGGGTCGCGGAACGCATAGACGATGCCCTGGTCCCGGGACTGCTCTAAGGTCTGGTAGAGTTCGCCGTCGGCCTCGGCCATGATGACGTGCTCCTGGTCTCCGACCAGGTCGACGCCGTGCGGGCCGGTCTCGAGCGACGCACCTTTGCCGAGCGCGAGTCGCTGGCGGAACTCCGGCTCGGGACTGGTTGCGGTGTAGAAGTGGTAGATCTGGTCCTGTTCGTGGTCGTACATCGCAGAGCCAGCCCACTGATGATGACCGAGTGGGTTCTCGAATGCCGTCCCGCCCTCGGTCCAATCATGGCCGTTCCGGGAATAGAAGTACCGGATCGTCGCCTCATTGTGGCGAGCACCCGGCACGAGGTCCTTCGACGCTGTGAGAGAGAAGACAACCTGCCAGCCGTGAATCTTCGCAATCGAACCGTCGCGGTACCGAAGCGGCCACGTGTCCCAGATCCAGTAGTCGTCCGAGATCACGTCGGGATTTTCGTCGATCACCGGCGCCGTCAGGTCGTCCGTGAGTTCGATGCTGTTCGCGTGCTCTCGCGTCCACGCGCTTGCCTCACCCATCTCGACGGCAGCCCCGGTGCCAGTCCCGATCGACAGCCCGAGACCGGCTGCACCGATCGCGCCGGTCGTTCTAAGGACGGTACGTCTGCTCAGCTCTGTCTGGTCCTGATCCGCCATTGCATTTGAAATATTTACTCATGATATAATAAAGATTTTCTAGGTTGATTATACATAAGGTACGAACAGTATATATCAAATGTATATTGGCTTTATCTTGTTGGAAAATTATCTGGTTCGATCGGTGTACGAGGTGGTAGAAAGAATATTTCTCCTGGAATGTATACGCTGAACAGGCGCAATACCACGGCCTTCAGGCCGTGGATACGCGCCATCACTTTGATAACAGTCGACCGTTCAAAAGCTAGCCCGAGTTTCCTACAGTAACGTCTAAGTGACAAGCCACCGTACTGTATGACAGAAATCGGTCGGAACGGAGCGGATTCTGAACCGTCCTACGGAGGCGGCCTGCCCACCCATGTAACGAGGTCGTTCGAAAACCCTTGGTTTTCGTGATCACGAGAGACCCCGTCTCTCGGACGACAATATTCGAAAGACCAGTCGGTGAACGCCACATCCTCGAAGGGCGTGCCAATGTGACGACTGCTCAAAGCACACAATACCCCACTCCGCTAACACCTGCTGGCGTCTCGCTGGCAAAAACAACACTGGGACGCCGTACACGCTCGAGGAATCGAGCCTCCAGACGCTCTGTGCGGACTGTCACAGCGAGAAGACGGTCGACGAGAACAGCGGTCGAGATCAACGCCGAACGTGACGCTTATCGACTATCTGAATCTCGAGTCCTAAGCCAGTGTCCACACCCCACCGTGTCCAGTGTCTTCTCACAATCTGCGAACCGAACTGCACCCCACTATGTCCAGTGTCTCGGATAGATCGAGAGAAGCAAGTCACCCCAGTGTCATCTGCGTTCGATCCGACGAACCGTCGAACGTGAGACGACAAAGTCGGCTCGAGTAGCTAGTATATCATAATCCAGGTATTTTTCAGAGACATTTTCAGTAAGAGTTGGAAAGCAAGCTGACTCTCAAACGCCTCGGACAGCAGATATAGACCTGTCAGACCCCTACTAGTGATCGAACGTCAAGCGGTTTTAGGTCATACGAAAAATTATATGAAAATTGAAAAGTTATATAATGGTGGCGAACCAAGTAGGAACTGTAATGAGCACACAGAAAACGATTCGCCAGCAGAAAGGAACTGTCGAGGAGAACGCGCTCAGACTCGAGTCGGAAAAAGCCGAACAGATCATCGACGCGCTCAACACCGACCTCGCGGACGCGTACGTCCTCTACCACCAGCTCCACAAACACCACTGGAACGTCGAGGGAGCGGAATTCCTCGAGCTTCACGTCTTCTTGCAGGAAGTCTACGAAGACGTCGAAGACGCGGCCGACGACCTCGCCGAACGGCTCCAGGCCCTCGGCGGCGTCCCCCACGCGAACATGACGACGCTCGCGGAGAACGCAACCGTCACCCCGGAAGACGAGGACGTCTACGACGTTCGAACGTCGCTCGCGAACGACCTCGACATGATGGGCGACATCATCGAGAGCACCCGCCAGCACATCGAACTCGCGGACGGACTCGGCGACTACGCGACGAGCGAAATGCTCCGCGAACAACTCGAGACGATCGAAGAACACGCACACCACATCGAACACTACCTCGAGGACGACACGCTGGTTCTCGAGTCGGCGACAAACTAAGCACCGATTCGACAGGGTTCCAGGGCGAGGCGACCGAATTTTGATTCTGATGTCTGCAGGCTCGAACGACCCCGTACACCGGTTCGTTTACAAGCCCATCCGCCCGCGTAACGTTATCGAGGAACGTCGACGATCGTATCGCTGGTAATCCAGCCGTCCGTATTTCCGGTCTCGAGAAACACCGTCTTCTCCGGAGAGCTCCTGCAAACCGAAATGTCTGGAGTTGCTGGCTCCTCCGGTGTGTCGTGGGGCGAATCGGTAGACCTGGTGAGATCTGCCATCAGCAGGTTTTAGGATGGCCTAAAATAAAAACCATGCGGTTCGTCGTCACACCGGTAATCGACGCCTCGAGCGTGTCACAGAACGATTGAGAACAGGTTCAGTGTAGCCCGATGATATCGAGCGCGACGATTGGGTGGGGTAGTTTACTTGACTCTGCTGTTGCATATGCGAAAGTGGTAGATTTGCTCACTCGTTAGCGAACGCACATCCACCGTTGTATTCAGGAACCGCATCACAGTTCTCCCGAATGAATATGTCCAGTGCCACGGATCGTAGGTTTCCGTAATTCACCCTCGCTGTCACACAGTCAACACTACCGTCTATCGCCTCATCAACCGATTGTTCAACCCACTCGTTGCCGTCTACTCGTGCACGGATACGATGCGTTCCGGCGGCGTCACCCCACGTGCAGTCTACGGCCTCTCCAGGAATTACGTTGTCCTCACTTCCTCGGATCGTGTGTGACGACTCGTGGACGATGGACCCGTCACGTTCTACCTGCACCGAAAACCGGTGCGATTCGGTATCGTAGTTATTCACGCCGACCCAGCCAATCCTGCTTGAACTATCGAGCACATCCATGGCAGATTCCACACAACCGGCGCTACTCGCAGTCACACCCGCTCCGATGGAAGCGAGAACAGAGCGACGTTTCATGACGGAATCGTTTCTATTTTGAAACTATATCTCTTATGATTGGAATACCCGTTATCCAACTGCCAACTATATCTTGTACTCATTCTTCGATCACCACAAATATTGATCATAGATAGTTTACAGTTTGTTTACTATTGTTCAGTATATCGTCTCGATCACCTTCGAGCACCGTTTCGACGAGTCGGTCGGTGACCAGCGGGCTCACGCTCCCGACGAGTTCCATCGCCTCCCGCTCCGAGTCGTCGACCTCGAGGATGTCCCGAAAAAATGCACGAAAAATCGCATACTGCTCGTAGTACTCTTCGCCGCCAGCACGTCCCTCCGCCGTCAGCGTCACGCCCTCGTAGGGTTCGTATGTCAGCAGTCCCTCCGACTCGAGTCGCTGTAACATTTCGGTCGTCGCCGCCGGCGATCGATCAAGTTTTTCGGCGACGTATCCCGGAGAGATCGGTTCACCTCGGCTGGTGGCGGCGAGGTAGACGACGAGCAGATACTGAAATCGGTTGCTCATACGCGACGCGTAAGCTGATCCCGCATGGTCCGTTCGTACTCGAGACACGCTTCCGAGAGACACGTAATACACGACAACACCGGGTATCGAACCGAGCAGTCCTCGTACAGTGATTCGACGAACGGACGGTGAGCGAGACCGATCCGCCCATCGAAGCTGTTTGTTCCGTGGAGGACGTCCTGGCGATTACTGAGGATCGCATCGCACTCCGATCGATGCGCGGAAACGGTTTCGTGACGCTCGAAAAGGGTTTCGAACTCGAGGGTCAACGGTGACGGTTCCGTCGCCGATTCGAGCCACTCGACGATGGGGTCGATCGCCTCCAGCGTCTCTGTGAGCGATGTTGTTTCGACATCTACCGCGTGCGTTACCGCGTCGAGTTGGGTTCGGCGGCGCTCGACGGCCGCGTGGAGTACCCGTTCGGTCTCGGCGGTATACTCGTCGGATGTCGTCGGTGCAAGCTGTTTCGAGACCATGGGACCGAACACGCGTTCGACCGTTTCGACGAGTTGGTCGTCGTTGACGGCACCGTCTTCGGAACCGAACGCCACAACGAACGATTCCCGGATCCGGTCTATCTGATTCGGGCCGTCCACCACTCTGCGAGCTGTCGACGCCACCGAGAGACCACCGTCCCCAACCGTCGTCGGTGTTTCCAATGTGGGCACGGATTCGAGAGGCTCGATCTCGTCGATAGCGGTAGCGAATTGCTCGACAGCCGATTTCGTCTCCGAAACGGCATCTCGCGTTCGTTTGGCCACCTCGAGTGCCTCGGAAATCGGAGCGGTGGTAGTCACGTTCGATCACCGCGACAGCCTGTGAGCGAGATGTGTCGAGCCGACCCCGAATTCGCTCGAGAACGTATCGGGAGCCAGCCGAAACGTTCGTCGCTCATTATACGTTCCCGTCGACGATGTCAGTCACCCGCTGGCGGTCGAACAACTCCCGGTCGCCGAACACGTCGGGGTACTGATCCTGTGCGAGTAACTCGGTCTGGAAAAGGTTCGTGATCGGCCCCTGTTCGGCCGTGCCGCCCTTGTACACTCGTCCCTCCTGGACAGCGGTGAGTCGGTTGCCCACTGGATGATTCTCCATCGGTTCGACGAACGTTTCCGCGAACTCCTCGTCGGAGTGGGTAATCCCCCAGTGGACGAAGATCTGATCCGGATCGTACTCCAGAAGCGTCTCGTAATCGGCCTCGCCCCCCTCTTCCAGATCTGCATCCGCGAACGCGTCCCGAATACCGAGGTCGCGGTAGTGTTTCATCTCGTAGCCCGGTTCGGTCGGATCGAGAACGTAGAACGTTCCCGCGTCGGGCTCGGAGCCAGCGTTGATCAGCCCGATTTCTGGGCGGTCTTGCTCGGGCGGAAGGTCCGCTTCGACTCGGCCGATCACGTCATCGTGCAGTTCGGCGAACGCCTCGTAGCGCTGTTCTTGATCGAACAATTTCGCGGCTTTCTCGAATCCCTCGTAGAGCGAGTAGAACTCGTAGTCCTGTTCGATCGCGTATCCCCGCTCGCGGCGGATGTAACTGCCGAAAAACGGACCGACGTTTCTCGAAATTTCCTCGACGTCGGCTTCGCTCCATTCCCAGTAATTCTGGGCGACGAACAGCGGATCGACCAGGTGCACGTCCGCGTCGATCTCGTAGATGATCTCCTTGTCGACCGTTTCACCGCCACCGCGGATGTCGGTCACACCCTCGAGCGGTAACGCGACACCCTCGAGCTCGTCGAAAAAGAGCCGATTGAGGTCCTCTTGGCTGCCGTACTCGAGGTCCGTTCCCACGAGGCCGTCGGCCTGACCGAGCGCGACCGCGATATCCGCCCAGGCTTCCTTGTACGTGATATAGGTTTCTGGCACCTCCTCGAACGAGACCGATCCAGCTGGTTCGATGGAAACGGTGTGGGAATTCGCTCCCGCCTCGTCCGCCGAGCCGTCACCGCCGAGACAGCCAGCCAGTCCGAGTCCACCCGCGATAGCCGTTCCGCCGTAGGTTACGTACTCTCGTCGAGTCGGTGCGCCGTTCGGTGTGGAGTCACGCCCCATATTTTTAGGCTGGCCTAAAACACTATAGTATTTTCGTCTTTTAGCCCAGCCTGAAATATTGGTCCGACGATACACGCCGACGACTGCAAGTGAGTTTGGGAGTTGTTCGGTCAGGCCACGTCGGTTTCACTCGAGTGACCCTGCGCCGCGTACGCCTCGATCGCGTCGTCGTCCAGCGCATCGAGAACGCAATCGGTCCCGAGCGTTTCGAGGAGCCGGCTGAGTCCGCGACGAGATCGATCCTCCGTGACGTCGTCGGGGACACGAGTGTCGAACGCACGGTCGATGTACCGCTCGCGGAGTCGTTCGTACCGCTCGTCTACGAGCCCGTGGTCGTCGCCCGCCTCGTCGTCGTACCAGTCCCGCCAGCGGTCGCGAGTACCCCATTCGCCCGAAAATTCGGCGTCTCGGCGAAGCCAGTCGTAGTGTTGGGCGACCCCGTCGGGATACCCTTGCTCGCGCCGCCGGTCCGCGAGCACGCATCGCCCGACGTGCGCGCCGTGACCGGCGGCGATGATAGCCTGAACGCTCCGCTGGCCGGCCGGTGACGCGATGTACAACCCATCTATCGGCGTTCGTCCGTCCTCGTCGGCGTACTCCGGGTCGAAGTGTTCGTGTTCCTCGCCGTCGTGGTCGTGTTTCTCGAACATCTCGTCGCCTCCGAGTGGTCTGAGGTACTCCCCGTTGTACCACGCGGCCGCGACGACGACCGTCGCAGTGACGCGCCGACCGTCCTGGGTCTCGACGACGAACGTTGACTCGTCGTCGACCCTATCGACGGTTTCGACCATGTCAGCGACGAGGTCACAGCCGGCTTCCTCGGCGTGTGCGTGTATCAGGTCGTAGTAGGTTTCGATATCGATTCCCGCGGGAAAGCCGAGGTAGTTCTCGAGGTGTGCACACCGCGGGAGTGCGGCGGTTCCGCGGTCGAAAATCGTCGTCTCGAATCCGTACCGGGCGGTGAAGATCCCCGCCGCACATCCCGCAGGGCCACCTCCGATGATGACGACATCGAAGTCGGTCGATTCGGACGTGTTTTCGTCCATTTCAAAACTCCCCCGTAACGATATCGGCTACCTGCTGGCGATCGAACAGCTGCTCGTCGCCGAATTCATCCGGGTAGAGCCCCTGTGCGGCTCGCTCGAGCTGGAAGAGATGGATGATCGGTCCCTGGTAGGTCAGTCCCCCGTAGATAACGCGATCGTTCTGGACCGCCTGAAGTTCGGCTGCGATGTCGTGATTCTGTAGGTGCGACCGAATTTCGCTGTCGAAGTACTCGTCCGTGATCTCGCCTTGCAACCTGATCGCGATCGCGTCGGGATCGATCTCGAGCAACGTTTCGTAATCGATCTCGCCGCCGCCCGCCTGCGCGTCCGTGACATCGTGTTGGGCGAGCGCGTCTTCGACGTTCAGATCGTTCCAGTGTTTGGACTGGGTGCCGGAGCCGACGAGGTACGGATGGAACGATTCGGGCGGGACACCCGCTGGATAGAGAACCGCGATCGTCGGTGTCCGTTCGGGGAGCCGTGAGTGGACATCCGCGAGGATCTCGTCGTGATACTCCTTGAACGCCTCGTAGCGGTCGGTTTCCTGGAACACCTGGGCGACTTTCTCGAAGGACTCGTACATCGTGTAGTCGGCGTAGTCGTGCCAGTCGTAGACCCGCGAGAAAATCGTGTTCCCGACGAACGGGGCCACGTTGTCCCGGATTTCGTCGACATCGTCTCGGCTCCACTCGAGCCGGTTGATCATGAAATTCGGATCGATCAGATGGACGTCCGCGTCCAGTTCGTAGTACAGTTCCTTGGTGGTGGTTCCATCCTGCCAGAGCTCGGTGAGATCGCCTTTGTCCACGGAAACGCCGGGGAGATCGTCGTAAAGGTGGGCTCCGAACCGCCCTGGAACGCCGATGGCCGCGAGCCCGTCTCCTTGACCGAGCGCGACGCCCATATCGGCGTAATCGCCGGTGTATGGAACCCACGTTTCGGGGACCGATTCGAAGTCGACGGTTCCGACCGGTTCCATCGTGACGGAGTGTGAGATGTCACCAGACGTCGATTCCGATCCGGGATCGTCGATACACCCGGCGAACAGTCCCCCGCCGACGACCGCGCCGCCGTACTTGATCGCGTCCCGCCGCGTCGGTTCCTCGAGCGAACGTGCAGTTCGTCGCATATTTTTAGGCTAGCCTAAAACAATATAGCAGTTCCGATATTCGGAGTCGCTGGTCCGGTTCTTTCCACCGGGACAGTGGCCGACGTCGTCGAACCGACTCGGCCAGGGACCGAGGCGAACGAGACGGGACTCGAGGCGTTCGGGCTCGTGCAGTTACGAGTCTCCGGTAACGATATCTGCGACCCGTTCTCGGTCGAACAACCGTTCGTCCTCGTCGAAGTCGGGATACGTTTCGCCGTCGTACTCGGGCCACTCACCGAACTGCTCGGGATAGAGTTGCTTTGCCGCCATCTCGAGTTGGAACAGGTTCATGATCGGGCCCTGCACCGGATGCCCGGACGGGTAGAACCGGTCGTTTTCGATGGCCGAAAGCTGGCCGGCAACCGAGTGATCTTCGAGCGTTTCGCGGATCCCAGCCACGTCGTACGAGGAGATCCCGAACCGGTGAAGAATGACGTCCGGATCGATCTCGAGCATCGTCTCGAAATCGTAGGTCGTCTCGTAGGTCACGTCGTCGCCCGCGAAAGCGTCCGAAACGCCGAGCGGTCGCAGGTCGGCGGTCGCGAATCCGGGCTCGTTTATCGCGGACGGATAGAACGTCTCTTCCATGTAGATAATCGAACCCACTGTCGGCCGTTCCTCTTCTGGTGGGAGATTCGACTCGATCGTGTTTAACAGTTCATCGTGAACCGTCGATAGTTGTTCGTATCGATCCTCTTCCTGAAAGACGCCAGCGACGTTCTCCGCGAGTTCCCAGAGGGTATAGTACTCGTAGTCATCCTGGCATTCTTCCGGTGGGTCGGCGTGTTCTCTGCTGAGAATGTTCCCGAACCAGGGGGCGAGGTTTCGTTCGACCTCGTTGATGTCGGATTGCTCCCACCCGTCCATCGAAACGACAAAGCACGGATCGACGAGGTGGAGATCCGACTCCAGTTCGTAGAACAGTTCCTTGTCGATCATGATATCACCCGAACCGGTGTTTAGCTGCTCGAGGCCGCTCGGATCGAAGGAAACGCCCTCGAGGCCATCGTAGTAGGTTGCGAGCGTTTGTCCTTCCGTGTCGGCGTCGAAGCCTAGCGAATTAACCGCGTCGCCGTGTCCGTACGCGACCGCCATATCGGCGTAGATCAGGCTGTAGACCATCACGTTCTCCGGAACGCCGGAGAACGATACCTCGCCCATCGGAGCCATCGAGACAGTGTGCGTCACAGCGTCTTCCCCGTCTGTGCCGCTCGAGCCGCCATCGATACAACCGGCGAGCATCCCCCCACCGAGAACCGTACCGGCGTACTTCACGTATGTCCGCCTCGTCGTTTCGTTTCGGACAGAATCACGCGCCATGCTTTTAGGCAAGCCTAAATCAAGATAACCGTTTCGATTCTCGAACGGGTAACAGCGATCAGCGGGACGAAACCGCCACGATCTTCGATACCTCCGTGTAGAATTGCCTACCCAAAAAGAGCCGGGGTTTACTCGAGATCGACCTCGCGTCGAGCTACCGGATTTCGGGCCACCGGCACCCGACGAATCGACGAACATCGATTCCGTGCGCTTCGTTACTCGCCGCCGATCGGTTTTTCGGCTTCGATTTCGCGTGCCGCCTCGAGAACGATATCGTCGTCGAGATGCTCGAGAAGCCGCTTATGGCCGCGTTCGCGTCGCCGATCGACCTCGTCTTCGGTGAGATACGTTGCGAGCCTGCGGTCGATCTCTCGTTCGCGTAGCCTACCGAGTTGCTCCTCGTCTAGTTCGTGTTGATCGCCCAATCGATCGTCGAAGTACTCCCGCCACCGGCTTCGGTCGCTCCACTCCCCATCGAGTTCCGCCTCCCGGCGCATCCAGTCGTAGTAGTTGGTGACAGGTTCGGGGTAGCCCCGTCCCCGTCGAACGGCTTCGACGACGGTTATTCCGACGCGCGTGCCGTGTCCAGCGGCCATGCTCGCCTGGTAGCCGGTTTCTCCGTACGGCGATGCGATGAACAGTCCGTCGACCGGCGTCGTCCCGTCGCTTTCGGCGTACCCTTTATCGAAGTGTTCGTGTTCCTCGCCGTCGTGTTCGTGAGTTTCGAACATCGCCGCATCGTCGTCGAGCCCGCGCATGTACTCGCCGTCGTACCGCGTGGCGGCGATCACCCGTCGAGCGGTGACTTGCGTACCCTCCTGTACGCTGACGACGAATCCCCGACCATCGTCGGGGCGCTCGAGCGAGTCGACCAGATCGGAAACGATCTCACAGCCGGCCGCTTCGGCGTGATCGTGCATCAGCCCGTAGAGCGTCTCGACGTCGATCCCCGCGGGAAAACCGAGATAGTTCTCGAGGTGTGCACACCGCTGGATCGAGGACCGACCGCGGTCGAAGATCACCGTATCCAGGTCGTATCGGGCAGTAAGGACGCCCGCTGCACAGCCAGCGGGACCGCCGCCGACGATGACGACATCGTGGTCGAACGCCGAATCAGTGTGCAACGATTCCGTCGGGCTCATTGTTCGAATTCCCCCTCGATGATGTTCGCGACGCGCTGGCGGTCGAACAACCGTTCCTCGTCGGGAACGTCCGGAAACGTCTCCGGATCGAATTCGCCGAATTCGTCCGGGTACAACACTCGTGCGGTCAGTTCGGTCTGGAAGAGGTTGACGATCGGCCCTTGTTGGAAATGCGGACCCGGATAGACGTTTCCGTCACGGACCGCGGTAAGTTGGGATCCGACGGAGTCGGCTTCCATCGGGTCGATAAACTGCTCGCGGAATTTCGATGCGGAGTACTCACCGGTGTCGTCCGTGAGCCGCACGCCGCCGTGGACAATGAGAATCTCGGGATCAACCTCGAGCATCGACTCGTAGTCGAGTTCGCCCTGATCAGCGCTGAAGGTGCTCTCCACGTCGAGGTCCCGATACGTCTTCATCTCGACGCCCTCCCCCTCGGTCGTCATCGGATGGAACGTCCCCTCACGTGGCACCGAGCCGAAGTTCACGAGTCCGACCTCGGGTCGGTCGCTCGGCCCCGGGAGACGCGACCGAATTTCGGTCTGCATCCCGTCGTGGACGCGGGCAAACGCCTCGTAGCGCTCGCGTTCCTGAAACAGGTCGGCGAGGCGGTCGAACGCCTCGTACAACGACGGGAGTTCGTACGTGTGAAACTCCCGCCGTCGAACGATGTTGTTGCCGAAAAACGGGGCAACCGTGTCCTCTAATTCCTGCGTATCGGACTCGTCCCAGGAACTATCGAATCCCGTTCCGTGGAGGTACGTCGGATCGCAGAGGATAACATCCGGGTCCAGTTCGTAGAACAGTTCCTTGTCCCAGCCGTTAGAGAGGGGAGAACGCACGTCAGACGGCATCGAGACGCCGACGCGGTCGAAGAAGTACGCTGGGGCGTAGAATCCGGCGGGCTCGAACCCCTCGCGCTGGCCGAGTGCGACGGCCATATCGGCCCAGGGGCCGTTGATCGCCATCCACGTCTCGGGAACCTCCTCGAGCGAGAGACAGCCGACGGGCTCGATACACGCCTCGTATGATCCGCTGCCGTCGGCCTGCTGTGTCGGATCGCCCTGACCGACTAGCTCCGAACAGCCCGCCAAGACGCTCCCTGTGACAAGCGTTCCGCCGTATTTCAGTGCATCTCTCCGTGTCGATACCGTTGTCGTGCTGTTGTCGTTGTTACTCATTGATTTGGGTTGTTGTTTCGAATCTGCTGCTAGTTGACGCGCTATTCGGCTGAGATGAAACGAGGAATTGACGACGCGGCGTTTGCGACGAGCCTCGCGAAGCGTCGAATCGTGGGGAGAGCCTCGAGACGAACCCAGCGCGGTTCCAGTCCGTTCGGCCGGAAAATGACTCGATCATTGGTGTATCTATCGTCGTACCCGCACCGGATCCTGGGCAGTAATAAACGGCTCCTCGTCCCCGACGGCGAACGCCACCCCGCCGCGTTCGGTGCGACTGACGCGCCACGACGGAAGGGCGGGGATATTGTAGTCCGTCGGATCGCGGAACGCTCCCGCAATCGCCCACTCTCGAGCGCGCATCACCGATCCCCCGTGATAATCGCCGCAACCTCCTGACGGTCGAACAGTTGTTCTTCCACTGGAATCTCGGGATATGGGCCGTCGGTGTAGGTCGGCCACTCTCCGAACACGTCGGGATAGAGCTGCTTTGCCGTCATCTCGAGCTGGAACAGATTCAGAATCGGTCCCTGGTTTCGAACCCCACCGGCGTAGACGCGATCGGTTTCGACCGCCGTGAGCTGTCGACCGACCGGATCGTCTGTAAGCGTGTTCCGAACCTCCTCGATTCCGGACTGCCCCATCATACCGGTGACGAGTAACACGTCCGGGTCCTGCTCCAGCAGCGTCTCGTAATCGACCTGCCCGCCGATCTGCCCGCTGTCGCCCAAGGCGTCCGCAAACGCATCGATCGCACCGAGCGGTCGGGTGTGTGAGTACAGGAATCCCGGCTCGTTGAGGTGGTAGACCCAGAAGGAGCCCTGAAACGGCTGGATAACTGCCGTCGACGGGCGCTCGGCTGTCGACGGGCGACGCTCGTCGATACGTTCGAGCAGGGAGGAACGGACTGCTGTCAAGGCAGTGTACCGCTCCTCGGCTCCGAAGACCTGTGCGACCTTCTCGAAGATCTCCCAGAGCGTGTAGTACTCGTACTGATCGGCCCACTCCTCGGGCGGTTCCTTGTTCGCGTTGCTGAGCGTGTTGCCGAACCACGGAGCAACGTTCTCGCCGATCTCCGCGATGTCTTCGCGCGTCCAGCTCTGCATGTTCGTCATGTACGCGGGGTCCGCGAGGTGGAGATCACTGTCGAGTTCGTAGAGTAATTCCTTGTCGGGGTCCCACGTTCCGGGAAGATCAGCCCAGTCCACCGAAACCCCTGGGAGTCGCTCAAGGAATTTGTTCCAGATCGTATCGTTGTACTCGGGATTGTACAGCATCGAGGAAACGGCGTCGCCGTGGCCAGCCGCGAGCGCCATATCGGCGTGGTGGGGGAGAATCGTGAGGACGTTCTCGGGCGGCTGCTCGAGTGTGATCTCACCGGCTGGGGACATCGTCACCGAGTAGGTCCCTGTCCCGGACGAACCGGTTCTTTCGTCCTCGTCCTGTCCGACCAGTTCTGAACAACCCGCGAACAATCCGCCACCCACGGCTGTAGTCCCGTACTTCAAGGCGTCTCGGCGCGTTAGTGTCTCGTGCTGGATAGTGGATTCATCATTCATCGTCGAACTCTCCGTTGATGATAGCCGCGACCTCCTGGCGGTCGAACAACTGTTCACTCTCCGGAACTGATTCGCCCGGTGCAGGTGGTCGACCGAACAGGTCGGGATAGATCTGTTTGGCCGAAAGTTCGACCTGGAAGAGATTGAAAATCGGCCCCTGAAGCGCCGAACCACCGGCGTAGAGTCGGCCGTTCTGGACGGCCGTAATCTCGCCCCCGACGGGATGGTCGCTCAGTTCGAAGAACGACTCAGTCCGAGAGCGGACGTTGATCCAATCGAAGTTGTGGATCATCACGTCCGGATCGAACTCGAGTATCGCCTCCATCGAGTAGTTGTTCCCGTAATCCGAAGCGTAACTCTTCGATCCCTCCGCGAGCGCGTCGTTCGCACCGAGCGGGCGCGTGTGTGACTTTCCGAATCCCGGCCCGTTCAGCCGGTACGGTCCGAACGTGTCCTCGTCGGGGTTGTAGACGACGAGGGCAACTGACGGTCGCTCTTCCTGTGGTGGGAGTTCGTCTTGGATCGCCTCGAGCATTTCCTCTCGAACCTGAATCAGTGCCTGGCTCCGGCTCTGTACCTGATACACCTGTGCGTACTTGTCGAGGAGTTCCCAGAGCGTGTAGTACTCGTAGGACTGGTCGCCTTGGTAGCCGTGTGCCCGGCTGAATCGATTGCAAAAGAACGGCGCGACGTTCTGTTCGATTTCTTTAATGTCCGCGTCGTCGAAGGTCCCTTCCCACCGGAGCGGGTCGAGATGATGGATGTCGGCGTCGAGTTCGTAGAGAATCTCCTTGTCGAGGGTCAACTGATCGGTGTAGAACGCGGTGAGCTCGCTCGTATCGAATTCGATGCCGGGGAGTTCGTCGTAGAATCCCGTGTAGTAGCGATCTGGAAAGCCCAGGGAAACGATCCTGTCCTGTTGACCCAACGCAACGAGGTGATCCGCCACCTGTGGATCGTAGAGGACCGCCGTCTCGGGAATGCTATCGAACTCGACCGTTCCGACCGGTGAGATCGTCACCGAGTACGTCTCCTCGTCGGTCGATTCGGAGCCCGAATCTCCGTCCTGTCCGACCAGTTCCGAACAGCCCGCGAGGGCGACGCCGGCCGCGAGTGCGCCGCCGTATTTTAGCGTGTCTCTGCGCGTCTGTGGCTCTGTCGCGTTTGTATTCTCGGAATTCATTTAGCTCTCACCGCCAATGATGTCTGCAACTCGCTGCCTGTCGAACAGCTGTTCCGCAGCAGGGAGGTCGGGGTAGCTCTCCGGGTCGAACTCGCCAAATTCGTCGGGGAACAGCAATTGGGCAGTCAACTCAGTCTGGAAGAGGTTGACGATCGGCCCCTGCATGTAGTATGCCCCAGGGTAGACATTGCCCTCAGCAACCGCAGTGAGCTGCCTCCCTATCACGTGGTCTTCCATCGGAGCGACGAACTCCTCGTGGAACTTCGACGCGGAGAACTCACCGTCTTCGCCGGTGAGTTGAACTCCGCTATGAAGGATGATGATCTCTGGATCGATATCCAGCATCGTCTCGTAATCGATTTCCGTACCCACCTGCGCCTCGCTAAATGCGCTTTGGACGGCGAAATCGCGGTACTGTTTCATTTCAACGCCCTCGGATTCGGTCGTCATCGCGGAGAATTGCCCCTCGCTCGGTGCCGATCCGAAGTTCACGAGTCCGATTTCCGGACGTTCGGTTTCCGGCGGAAGCCGGGATTGGATCTCGGCTTGCATTTCGTCGTGGACGGCCGCGAACGCCTCGTAGCGTTCGCGCTCCTGAAAGAGGTCAGCCAAGCGCTCGAACGCCTCGTACAGTGAATAGAGCGTATAGTCGTTGTAGTCCATCCGGCGAAGAATCGAGTTCCCGAAGAAGGGGCCGACGGTTTCGGTGAGTTCCTGGACGTCTGACTCGCTCCACGATCCCCACCCGGTCAGGTAGTTCGGGTCGGAGAGGATCACATCCGGATCGAGTTCGTAGAACACCTCCTTGTCGTACCCATCCTCGGTAGTCAGAGCCGGGAAATCCGTGGGCATCGAAAGGCCCACGCGTTCATAGAAGTAGGCTGGACAGTAAAATCCGGAAGGTCGGAATCCGTCGCGTTGGCCAAGTGCGAACGCCATATCTGCCCACGACCCCAGAATTGCCATCCACGTCTCCGGAACCTCCTCGAGGGAGAGACAGCCGACGGGTTCGATGCAGGCTTCATACGATCCTTGCGTATTGGTCCCCTCAGCGCCGTTGTCCCGTCCAACCAACTCCGAACAGCCGGCTAGGACACTCCCCGTGACGAGCGTGCTGCCGTATTTTAGCGTGTCTCTACGTGTGGGTGCCTCGGTCGTATCGCTCGTAGTGTCACGCATGCTCAGAACTCACCGTTGATGATGTCTGCAACCCGTTGACGGTCGAACAACTGTTCTGACTCGGAAAATTCCGGATACGCGCCGCCCTCGTATCGCGGCCACTCGCCGAACGCCTCCGGATAGAGTTCCTTCGCACCCATCTCGAGTTGGAAGAGGTGCGCGATCGGACCGCCGTACCGAATCGCCAGTGGGTAGACGCGGTCGTTTTCGACGGCGGAGATCGCTCGAGCAACGGGATCGGTCTCGAGGTGGTCTTTCGTCTCGACGAAGTTTCTCGTCGGCCCCATCGCGTGGGTGTTGAGAATGACGTCGGGATCAGCTTCGACGAGCGCCTCGAGGTCGATCGTGCCGTACGCTTCTAGGTCGGTAAACGCGTCTTCTGCACCGAGCGGACGGAGATGCGCCTGCTCGTATCCGGGGTCGTTCATCGGGAACGGCCAGATGCTCAGTTCTCCGTCCGAAAGTCCCGTCTGGAGTCGGGCCACCCGTGGCCGATCCCGCTCTGGCGGGAGATTCGCCTCGATCCGGGACAGGAGATCCGTCCGAATTTCCGTGAATTCCTGATACCGCTTTTCTTCCTGAAAGACCGCTGCGACCTTCTCGAAGATTTCCCACAGCGTGTAGTACTGGTAGTCGTCGGCCCACGCTGCCGGCGGTTCTCTGTGAGAATCGCTGTAGGCGTTGCCGAACCACGGGGAAACGTTCTCGCCGATCTCCTCGATATCGTCGCGGTCAAAGCTATCCATCACCGTCATGTACGCCGGGTCGGCCAGGTGGAGATCGCTGTCTAGCTCGTAGAGGCGTTCCTTGCCGATATTCCAGGAATTGGGCAGTGTTGCCCACTCGGTCGTGACAGCCTCGAGTCTCTCGAGAAAGAGGTCATAGAGCGTCCCGAAATTCTCCGGACTGTACAGCCCGTTGATCGATCCACCGTGTCCGAGTGCGAGCGCCATATCAGCGTGGTGAATCCGGTTGGCGAAGACGGTCTCTGGCGGCTCCTCGAGCGTGATCTCCCCAGCGGGAGCCATCGTCACCGAGTAAGAGCCACTAGCTGATGGGGTGCTCTCCTCGGCCTGACCAGTCAGGTCCGAACAGCCCGCGAGGGAAACGCCGGCTGCGAGCGCCCCGCCGTATTTCAACGTGTCTCTGCGTGTCGGTTCTTTC
This sequence comes from Halostagnicola larsenii XH-48, assembly GCF_000517625.1. GTDB lineage: Archaea > Halobacteriota > Halobacteria > Halobacteriales > Natrialbaceae > Halostagnicola > Halostagnicola larsenii. The sequence continues at coordinate 417,515 of NZ_CP007056.1, forward strand.
GTCGTACTCGTGTCGTTGTCACGCATGCTCAGAATTCACCATTGATCACGTCCGCAACCCGCTGGTGATCGAACAGCTGTGCATCCTCGTTCAGCAGCGTTTCGACGCCGTTCCATTCGCCGAACCGGTCCGGGTAGAACTGCTTCGCCGCCGCCTCGGTCTGGAGGAGGTTGATCACCGGGCCCTGATAGGACGTGCCGCCCCGATACAGGCGGTCTTCTTTTACCGCGGTGAGCTGCTGGCCGACCGAACTGGATCGAAGCTGTTCCATCCGATCTTCGAACTCGGCTGCAGAGACGTGTGAAAAGCCGTATGTGAACACGAGGATATCCGGATCAACCTCGAGTAACTGTTCGTAGTCCCAATTCGCGTAACTCCCGTCCATATGCGACGCGAACCCGTCGTTGATCCCGAGGTCGCGGTACTGTTTCTTCCCGTTTCCGGCGCCGACGGGGTACGCGTGGAACGATCCGGTTTCGAAATCCGAGAACGTAGAGAGCAGTCCAATTTCCGGCCGCTCGTCCCGTGCGGGCAGGTTCGACTGCAGTTCGTCGATGAACTCGTCGTGGACGTCCTGGATCGCCTCGTAGCGTTCCTGTTCCTGAAACACCGCGGCGATCTTTTCGAACGCCTCGTACAGCGAGTAGTACGGGTAATCGTGCCACTCCTCGTCGTGGCGGCGAATGTAGTTGCCGACGAACGGGCCGAGTCCCGCTTCGATCTCGTCGAAGTCCTCACTCGAAAAGCCGTCGTGCTTCAGACTAAGGAAGTTCGGATCGAGCAGATGAACGTCGCAATCGAGTTCGTAGAACACCTCCTTGTCGAAATTGCTCGCATTGTAGAGTTGCCGGACTCCGTCGAAAGACACGTCGACACCCGGTAGCGTCTCGTACAGTCCGGTGGGCCAGGAGTCTCGGTAGACGAGCGCCTCTAATCCGTCGAGTTGGCCGAGCGCGATTCCCATGTCCCCGTACGTGCTGAAGTACCCCATCCACGTTTCGGGAACCGATTCGAACTCGACCTCGCCCGTCGGTGCCATCGATACCGAGTACGAACTATCGTCTTCCCCCGCGGATGACCCCGGTTCGTCCTGTTCGATGATATCCGAACACCCTGCCAACAATCCCCCGGCAACGGCCGTACCGCCGTACGTCACGAAATTCCGCCGAGTCGGTGCCTTACGTGTCGTTTTGGACTCCTCCATAGTTTTAGGCTTACCTAAAACATAATAAACACTCCGATTATTAGGTGAGCCTAAATTAGTGATCGTCACCGATCTGATCTTGAACAACAGTGTCGACGAACGTCTCGGGAAGGTCGTCGATTTCGCCAGCCTGGATACCCCACAGCGTGGCGTACAGGCCGTCGACTGCGAGCAGTTCCTCGTGAGTCCCTCGCTCGACGATCCGGCCGTCCTCGAGAACGAGAATCGTATCGGCATCCCTGATCGTCGAGAGCCGGTGGGCAATTGCCACTGTCGTCCGATCGGTGGTCAGGCGCTCGAGCGAGCGCTGGATGAGGTATTCCGTTTCCGTGTCGACGCTCGCGGTCGCCTCGTCTAACAGGATGATCGCCGGATCCTGCAGGATCACTCGGGCCAGTGCGATCCGCTGGCGCTGACCGCCCGAGAGTTTGACCCCTCGTTCGCCGACTCGCGTCTCGTAGCCCGCCGAAAGCCCTCGGATGAACTCGTGGGCTTCCGCCGCTTTGGCGGCCTCCCGTACCTCCTCGTCGTCCGCATCGAAGCGCCCATAGCGGATGTTCTCGGCTACGGTTCCGTCGAAGAGGAACGTATCCTGACTCACGTACCCGATGGCTTCCCGCAGGTCCGAAACGCGGAGATCCCGCACGTCATGGCCATCCACGCGAATCTCGCCGCCGTCGATATCGTAGAGTCGCAACAGGAGTTTTGCGACCGTCGACTTGCCCGCGCCGGTCGCGCCGACGAGTGCGACCGTCTCCCCCGGTTCGACGTCGAAGTCGATCCCGTCGAGAACCGGCTCTTCACCCTCGTAGCTGAACCGAACGTCGTCGTACTCGATACGACCGTCGACGGTCTCGAGCGGGGCCGCGGTCGTCGCGTCCTGAATGCCGACCGGGACGTCCATCAATCCACAGATACGCCGCCCCGAGGCCTTCGCGTTCTCGTACCAGTCGACGATACTCGAGAGCTGTGCCATCGGCCCCGTCAGCCGCTGTGTCAACAGCATGAACACGACGAAATCGCCCGTGGTGAGCGTTCCCGAGAACAAAAGCGGCGGTCCGGAGAACACCCACAGGCCGCCGATGATAAACGTCGTGAGCAGCGCCGCGCCGGTGATCAACTCCATTCCGGGTCGGTAGAAGTAACTCAGTTTCAACACGTCCATCTGGGCGTCGAACACCGACCTCGAGACGGTTCGGATGCGGCCGTTTTCGTACTCCTCCGTGCTGGCGGTCTTGACCAGTTGAATTCCGCTGAGACCGTTCTCGATGCGCGTGTTCAGGTCGCCGATCGTCGAGCGAACGGTGGCGTACCGCGGTTCGATCACCCTGATGAACCACCAGGTGAACGCGAGCAAAAGCGGCACGGCACCGAGCGTGACCAGGGCGAGCTGCCAGTTCGTATACAGTAACGCGGCGGTTATCCCCACTACGATTACGCCGATCCGTACGCTGTCACCCAGCGCGTTATCGAAGAACACCTCCAAATTCGATGTGTCGTTGTTGAGGATCGACATGACCTCGCCGGTCTCTTTGTTGTCGAAGAAGGTCATGTCGAGACGCTGCATCTTCTCGTAGGTTTCGGTCCGAATGGTGTACATCACGCCGTGGGCGAAGAAGTTCATCGCCACGCCGCGAACCCACTGCAAGAGCGCGCCGCCGCCGAGTGCGACTCCGATAACGGTAGCTGACAGCCAGAACTGGGCGGACTCATCTGTCGGCAGCCACGCGGTAGGCACGAGCGGGAGCGTGTACGTTTCTTCCCCGAACACTGCATCGATGGTCGTCCCGAGAACGAGCGGCGTCACAAGGACCGTCCCGTAGGCGATTACGCTGGCGATCAGTCCGAGCGCGAGCCAACGGCTCTCACCGCGGCCGTAGGTCCGAAACAACCGAATCAACGGCCGCGAGACGTGCCGACGGTAGGCCTCGAGTTCCGTCCCGGCTCCCTCGGTCTTTCCATCCGCCGGATCGACCACTATTCGGCCTCCACGGCGGCGCGTAGCCAGACGGTCTCCTCGCCGAGAAACTCTGAGACCGGAGTTCCCGATCGACCCTGAGCCGCCTGTTGTGTGGCCTCGAGGGCGCGTTGCATTCAGATCTCACCCATGTTCTCCTGTTTTCGCATGAGATATAGAAAGTACGGGCCGCCGAGAAGACCGGTGACGATACCGACGGGAATCTGCGTGGGGCTCAACGCGAGTCGTGCGCCCACGTCGGCGCCCACCATCAACGCCGGGCCGACGAACAGACAGCCGACGATCAGCTTCTTCGAGTCGCTCCCGACGAGGTTTCGCACCATGTGCGGGACGATGAGGCCGACGAAACCGACGATGCCGGCGACGGCAATGCTCGCCGCCGCCGCGAGGACCGCGACGCCCGACAGCGCGAACCGAACTTTCTCGATCGACATGCCCAGCGACTTCGCCGTCTGTTCGCCCAACAGGAGGACGTTCATTTGGCGCGATCCGGCAATAGAGAGCAACACGACCACGACGGTCCAGGGGAGTACGAGTCGAACCTGTTCCCAGTCCGTTCCGGTCAGCGAACCGGTGGTCCAGGCGATGGCCGACTGAACGACGCCGATGTCGTCCGCGAAGAAAAACATCGCCGTCTGCAGCGAGCCGAAGACCGCCCCGACGATGACGCCGGCGAGTACCAGCCGAACCGGCGAGGTACCGTTCTTCCAGGCGATAGCGTAGACGATGAGAAACGCGACGGCTCCCCCGACCGCTGCGATTATCGGGAGAAACGCCGTCAGGCTCCCGAACACGACGAGCGTTAACAGGATCATGAGTCCCGCACCGGAGGAGACACCGAGGATGAACGGACTCGCGAGTTCGTTCCGAGTTACCGCCTGAAAGATCGCGCCCGAGACGCCGAGGTTCATTCCGACGAGCGCCGCGACGAACACCCGAGGGAGTCGAATGTTCCAGACGATAAGGCTCTCGGGGCTCATCTCCGGAACCGTCTCGCCCAACAAGAACGCGTCCCAGGCCTGCGGGTTGAACACCACGTTCGGGTTGAACAACGCACGCCACGCCTCTACATACGTCATCGAGTAGGAACCGTAGCTCACCTGGACCAAGCCTGAGACGAACACGATACCCAGACTGGCAAGCACGACAGTGATGAGCTTCGGGTCGAAAAGCCAGCCGAACCGCGTCTCGTCCACCATCGATCCCCCAGTCTCTCCCGTCCTGACGTTCGGCTCCGTTCCGCTCATCGGACCACCATACCGATCGAATCGGTCGATAGGGTCGCTGCGGTCCCGCCGATCACTCCGGTGGATGATTTCACGTATCCGAATCCCGTATCTCGAATAACAGGCTTCTCTGCGACAGCGATACGGGTTCCGCTGTTGTGCTCTCGTCGAATCAATGCTCGAGTATCTCCGAAGTCGTCGCCCATACAGTTTTAGGCTAACCTAATAGACAAAACCGTTCCGATTTTTAGGCCAGCCTAACAACTGGGAGACATCAACGCGGACCCCCACATCGCGGGCATATCGGCGGCCCCGCACTGGGAAACGACACACCACAGTGTTTACACACCTCGCCGTCGGCAGTCACTAGTTCCCTGACAACGTCGTCAGTTCGATCACGAATCGACCTCACTGTGCCAATCTCTACAGCGGTCCCGTCACCAGTCTCTTCGCAGGTGTCACCGGTTGCAAACCGAACTCGATCGAGAAGGAATTGCGTAGAGTCGTCGTCTACGAGCGCCCGTCCCTCTGGAATCGACACATCCAAATCCGAGTGATCAAGTATCCCCATCGCCTCGAGCGCTCGTCCACGGACGAACGGACTCTCGTCGTTCAGACGATCGGCCAGGGCATCGATGCTCCCCGAAAGCGCGTCTGGATACGTGCAACCGACGGCAACGATCGCAGTACAGAGGTGATAACGGACGAGTTCGTTGGGATCGTCCAACCGTCTCGCAAGGTCGCCCACGTGGTGGCTGAGTCTGTCCTGATCACCGAGCGCTATGTACTCGAGTGCTTTCGCCAGTTTCTCTCTCACCTCGGGTTCATCGAAGGTTAGTCCGATTCGCAGGTCTGCGAGCACCTCGGGAGTTGCGGCGATCTCCGGATATTCCAGCGCCACGTACCCCAGCGCTTCCGCAGCGCGAGCACGGACGTAATAGAATTCGTCGTCGTCAGCCAACCGGTCGGCCAGCGAGGGGACGACCGGTGAAACTGCGTCGGGACTAGCCTCGGCTACGGCGACGTACAGCTTCACGGTCGTCAATCGAATTGATCGTCGCTCGTCGGTGAGAAAAGCCGCCAACACAGAGAGGACGGGCTCGAGGAGGGACGGGCGTGCCTCGGCGAGTTGACGGAGGGTACGAATCGCCGTCTTTCGGGTCTCCGTATCGGCTCCGTGGAGTTCCTCGAGTCGGGCGACAGCATCCTCGGACGAACCGTGCTCGAGCAGCGTCTCAAACCGATCGACGGACGGCGGCTGTATCGAATCATCCATGGAAACGGGAGGGCGTATCGTACACTCGAGCGCACTGATCAATAAAATCCATCGTTCAACGCGGCGACGCCTGTTCGCATTGGCCGGGGAGAAACAACGGGAGGACTACGGTCCCGTCGAGATCGGGGATGTTTGCCGAACGAAGACGCCGATTACCGCCGCATGGAGCGCCCCAATCAGCGTCGTGCTCAGCGCCGTTCCTGCGATGGGAATCGCACCCAGCACGGCGTTCCCGAGACCGATCACGAGGATCAGGACGAAGATGCCGCCGCTGTGTCCGCGTGTTATCCGGCGACTATCGTAGATTGCAGCACCGAGTGAACGCCCCTGTACCACCAGACCAGGCGTCGCGAACAACCGGATAAATACCAGAAACCAGATCGCGAGGATCGGGATGCCGAAGAGGAGCCCCATCTCTTGTAAGGCGTTGATCGAGCCAAGCGTCCGATCAACCAGGTCGAACGCGAGCACGAGAGCACCGAACCCGACCCAGGAATCGATCGTAGGTTCGACATCGACCACTCTCGAGATTACGAGCACACCGGCGACGCTGAGGATTGTAAGAGAGAACACGTACGACCCAAGTCCCCACAACAGGTACGGCAGTCGAAGGCCCAACACCGGCTCGAGAACCAGCGATGACGACCGGTAGCCGGCCGGATAGCCGACGAATGCAACATTGATGTTCCCCTCAAGGATGGTCTCGACGTGCCGTGTCGGAATCGGATCGATGCGGTGGATCGCATTGATGGCAGACACCGCCAGTCCAGCGAGCAAGAACGGGAGGAACAGCCGCGGATTGTGGCGGAGTTCAGCCAGTGAGGCGGTGAGTACGCCTGGATCGGTATCTCGCGTTCGGGCGGCCTCTCTCTGGTTCGTCGACTCCGCCGTATTGCGGTCGGTCATGGTTCCTCCAGCGCGAGCACGCCGTCAAATGTCGCGAGATAGAGAACGCCGTCTACGACGACGGGTTGTGAGGGGCCCGACGGAACCTCGCGGTCCCACAGATGGTCGCCCGTTTCGGCGTCGAAAGCGTGGAGTTCGGGCAACCAAGTATAGGCGAGATAGACGACGCCGTCGGCGATCACCGGGTCGATATCGAGTTCGTACTCCACTGTCCAGCGCTGGTCGCCAGTCTCGAGGTCGATGCCGTGGAGGGACTCCTCGCCATCGGCGACCACCACGAGTCCGTTGGCGACTGCAGCGCTTCCATCCTCGGCGGAGCCGTCGTGGACGTACCGCCACAAGCGGCTTCCGTCCTCGAGCGCACGCAAGTCGACTGCTCGTTCACCGGGGACGATAAGTCCGGCATCGGTCACCGTTGGCGCGTTCGTCGCCAGGTACTGCCGTTCGTCGTCCACTAGTGGCTCGAGGTCAGTCTCCCACTCCCGGTCACCGGTTTCAGCGTCGAGAGCGGTGACCGTCCCGATTGGGCCCGTTGCGTAGACGGTGCCGTTTCGAACCGCTGGACGATTCGGTGCGGGATGAACATCGGCAGTGAGACGAGTGGACCACTCGACAGCTCCGCTGTTCGCGTTGAGGGCGTACAGGCTGCTTTCGTCCGGAGACGGCGCGTAGAGCATACCGTCGGCGGCGACCGTCGTGGAGGGACGGGGCCCGCCATGCACGTATGTGCTGGGTCGTCCCCCGGGCGCGTGCCACCGGTCGAAGGCGACGGTGACGCCGCCAAGGTCGTACCCGCCGTCGGCTGCCAGACCGCGGTGACCATTCTGACTCCGTGTGCAAACGACGTCGCTCCGATACGCATCAGCCCGGGCGAGAGTTGGGCCGGAGCGAAACGAGCCCTCGCGGTCGAAGCGCAATTCGCCAGTGGCACGTTCCATCACAGACAATATGTTACGCCCAATTGCAAGGACCCGATCGCCGGTGACAACGGGCGGTGCATAGCCGGCGAAGTCCTCCTCGTGGTCGGATTGCCAGCGGATCGTCGGCTCACTGACCGGACCAGCGTCATCGGTCGATCCGGTCGAAGCGGGGTCGGCTCGAGCCATCGGCCACACGAACTCGCGACCGGCGTCCTGAGCAATTTCGCTTCCGATACAGCCTGCGAGCGTGCCAGCAAGCGCTGCGCCACCGCCGGTGAGAACATTTCGTCTGGAGGGCATTATCGGCGGTTTGGTAGGCGCAGTGATAATACTTCAGATATCGAACGTTACTTCTCGAGCACCCATATTATTCCATCCCTCATAAGAAGATTCAGATACAACATATACTGACATTTCTAATGATATATTTTTGATTGTTATGAGTGTGCCGAACAAACGAAGTGTCGTTTGTGCCTCTTGAAGAGAACATCCGGTTACGTAAAACCGAATGGTGAATATCTTGGTGAGCACCGCCATCCGCCCGTTTTCCCTCATTTTTCTGAATTCACGGCATGATTCTCACTAAACATAGATATTAGTATTCTAACCAATAAATGGCCAGTCCGTTCCTCAAATAGGCTCAGTTGGACTATCCCCATGATCCCCTCGTTCTTACTACTGCAGCCTCACGACGGCCCTAGTCGGTCAGATCCTTAGAAGGAATCGTAGTCCAAATGTAGTTATTCAATTATCACTTCCACTGGATCACGGTTACATCATTGGGTTGGGCAGCGTCTATAGCGCAGTCACACACAGCTATACATCCGACGTTGCCGAATTTTGAACCTCATTTCGCAGAACAGTAGGTAGAGACATTGTACCTTTATCCAACTTGTACATGACCCGATAGAAAGTATTCGACCTATATCTACTTCAGATACATTATATATAGAATGCATTTAAATTGACATAATGTTCGAATGACCGATTATCGGAACGAGACTCCAAACCGAAATCTGTAGACCACCGCAGACGGATCACTCCTTAGGCAACCCGTGTTTCACTGTGATTGGCAATGCGAGTTGGATCGCCAATTCGACGTATCTAATTGTCCCTTGCCATGTGATGGCATGGGTATCCATTCAGACTAGTGAATGAAAAAACATTATGGATTGAGACTACATCCACCATGGTTATTTTCTGATTACATATTCCATCAACCATTCTTGTTCTTCTCTCAGATACTCTACGACAGAACTGGACGAAATCTGCAATCACCGACATCACGTGATCGGGACCACTTCCATCACCAACGTCGAATCTGCGAGGACGATCGGGTGGGGAGCATCGTGAATAGAACGGCCCTCGAAGCTGTCCGTTCGACGCAACTTGACGGATACTACCGTCGATAGTCGATCTGGTGAGAAATCCCGGCCTCGAGGCCGGTCACAGTCCCGCTCATGAATCCTAAAACAAGGTTGTCGAGAAGTCGAGTCGGAACAGGTTTTCGCTCGACCGTGCTCGGCACCGAGTACTGCTCTATTTGATCGATACAGCAGTATCCAAGAAGGTGTGGCGTATCGATCTCCACCTCGAGGGGTAGCATGACCCAGTCGACCGTTGATTTATTTCTTCGCCCGGTTCGGCGGAGTCGTTGCGCTCGGTTCCACCGTCTCACGACTATCGACCCTCCGTCCATGGTGTTCTAGGAAAGAAAACCTAATTCTTCATACAGGAACAGCCTTCTCCATAACTGGTTCTACTATGGTACGAGTTTCCAACACACGTTTCGAATTGCTCTGCTATCACTCGGCGGAACCGGACGCTCGATTGATCTCTGAATGGATTCACCATTGCAAAGTGAATCCATTTACAATCATATTCCTGTATATCCATGAGGGTCGCGATACCAGACATCTGTTCTATATAGAAGAATTTTGTTTTCCACTACCATTTATATGGTATACAGCAGAGAACGATTTGGTCAGGATTTTGGCTGCACCGTTTCAATCGATGATGACGTATCCGTCGCTCTTCGGGGAACAACTGATTCTTATCCCGTCTACAACTCACAGCTGGAGAAAGTCGTTCCAACCGACGTTGATTGCGTCGTCAAACGAAAGCGACGCGGCGACAGTCATCCACGAGTCGACTGGTTTTATCAAGACGAACGGTGCTCGAGCTGATTTCACCGAGACGGGCGTCTCCGGCCCCGACGGCAGTCGGAATCACTCCCATTGAGACCGGACCACACCCCGTCGTCATCGATCGTCGCTGGGCGGCCGTGGTCGTTGTCCACGAGGAGCCGGACGACCGAAGCAGGACCTACCATAAGCGTGAGCGAGCCGTCACGGTCGACGGATTCGATGGCGGTGTCAACCGTGTAGACGTCCGGTTCCTCCCACGAGTCCTGGAAGTCGTGCGGGAGCGGTCGCTCGGACGCGGTCGCGCGGTGGCGGGTGATCGCCACCGACTTGCCGGCGTACCGCTTGGGAAGTTCGATGGTGACCTCGCTTTGCTCCCGAAGATTTCGGTTCGTAAGGAAGACGCACAGTTCCCGTCCGCGCTTGTTTTGCATTGCGGCGGCGTCAACATATGGGACGTCCTCCATGCGTCGAATGCGCGGACCGGTGTCGGGGATGTTCCGGCCGTCGCCGCCGACGTCCGTATCGACCGCGTGCCACTCGGCGTTGGTCTCGAACACCGACGAGTAGAGGCCGAACACCGATCCCGCCGGTGCTAGCGGGTTCGGATCCGGCGGCGACTCGGTGAACTCCGGCGGGAACATGCGCACCGGCACCCACGTCTGGGAGGCCTCGACGACGGTCTCGCTCTGCCGGACGAACGAGTTGAGCATGCCCGCGATGTAGGAGCCGCCCGGCATCGTCTCCTGACCGGGATAAGGGGCGTCGTCGTCGACCGACGGGAAGAGCCCGTATTCGCCGACGTTGATCCGGAAGTCCTCGATGCCCGCCGCGGCGGCCTCGGCGCTGAGTTCGTCCATCAGGACGCCGAACTGGGTCGGGAACATGACGAGCACCTCGTTGTAGTCGATGGGATCCGCGTCGTTCTCGTCGTACCACGCGTCCCGTTCCTCCTGATCCTCGATCCCCAGTTATACCGGTGTAGGTCCAACCCGTTAAGGCGGTCGCCCGACTCCTCGAACAGCGTGCTGTTCCACTCGTCCGGATCGGGCGTGTTCGCTTCGTCGTAGCCCGGGTCCATCCCGTCCGCGAGGACGGTGATAGAGTCGTCGACGGCCATCATCGAGTCGTAGTACTCATTGAACCCGATCCGCTCCTCGGAACCGCTCGCGTACTCCGAGGGGTCGGCGGTGTGCCCGCGCTGCCACGGCCCCCACACCTCGTTGCCGACCTCCCAGTGTTCGACATTGTATGGCTCCGGATGGCCGTTCTCGGCACGCAGTGCGCCCATATCCGTGTCCACCGATCCGTTACAATACTCGACCCAATCGGCAGCGTCTTCGGGGAGGATCTGTCGCTCCGAGGCCCACTCACCCGGGTTGTCCCACCAGCCGACGGTGAGTCGCGGCGTGAGATCGGCGACCTTGCACAGCTCGAGGTACTCGTCGATGCCGAAGTAGTTCGGATTGACGCCGCCCCACGCGTGATTGAAGCGCATCGGCCGTTCGTCGAGCGGGCCGATGCCGTCTCGCCAGTTGTACTGACTCGTGAAGTTCCCTCCCGGCCACTTCAGCCAGGTCGTGTTCTGTTCTCGCATCAACTCGACGGTCGACGGGTTGAATTTCCCGTTGATCGCGTCATCCGCTTGGAGCATGATCCAATCGAGGTCGACGTGACCGCTTCCCGCCGCGGTGAACTCGAGGACGTACTCCCCGTAGGGGGTGTCGACGTTCGCGACCGATCCGGCGACGTACTGGTCGCCGCTGGCCTCGCTCAGTTCGAGGGTGACCTCGTGGCGGTTCCAGTCGTCAGTTATGTCGACCTCGGTAGTCGCAAGAACCTCGCCGTCCAGCGTCGTGATTGCGGCGCTGACAGTCTCGAGACCGTCGCCGCGGACCGAGAACGAGAGATCGTAGCCCAGCGTGCGAAAGTCTGGAAGGACGATCTTCTGGGAAACTCCGCCGCGAGCGCCCTCGAGGGAGACCCGCTGGTAATTCGTCGTGTCGACGGCGGCAACGCCGCCCTCGCGCTGCTCGAAGGCGACGCCAGAACCGTCGACGGGCTCCCACGGAAACGGGACGTTCTCGTGTCGGGCTATCGATTCGGGATCGAAGCGCGTCTTCGGGCCGAAGTGATCGTCCGCTGACCACGTTCTGGGATAAAACGAGTTGTTCTTGACGTGTTCGGAGTAAACGCCGGGATAGATCGTCCCTGACTCGTAGTGCTCGCAAAGTCGACCGAACAACTGATCGGAAACTTCCGCCTCCGTCCGTTCCGAGAGATTCAGCGAGACGGTGTTTTGGATCACCTCACCGGATCCAACGTACGAATCGGCCGCCGCCGTCCCGGTCGCTGCTCCAGCCACGACCATCGACTGAAGGGCCAGAAACCGTCGACGAGAGACGATCCCTCGAGTGTCAGCGGCGTCAATACGACTGTCACTGGACCTGTGGTTGTTACCATTACCCATGTAAACGTCGTTCATTTCCATCCATTAAATATTCTTCGACAATCGATATTTTATGGAGAATAGTCCAAATATCATCGGTCGCTCGTATCTTCGTGTCGATATGGCCAGACCACGATTGCCCTCGTCTCACGGCTCAGATGACTCCGGCGCGAGTTCTGCGTACATCATCCGATAACGAGATATCGCGACGGAGTGGCGAAAACGGCTCCTCTCTCGAAATGTCGTTCCCTTCTTTCGCCGTATTATGGAATCCACGCTCGAACGGCTACGATACGGCGACACAGCCCGAATCGGATTCGAAATTGCTTCTCGAGAGTGAAAGAGCGTCGCCTCCATCCCGATGCCGTCGGGGGACATCGGACGACCGCTGATCGCCGCGACGTCCTCGAATCGCGAAGCCGATTCGTCGGTTCTCGAATTAGTTCTTTATGACTAGATGATGAGCAAAAAATTATTATAGACCGGTATAGATAGTTACGGCCGCATGGTTGATAGTCATGATCACACAGGCATGGAGCGGCGAAGCGTTCTGAAGACGATCGGTGCCAGCGCGCTCGGAACCGCAGGTGCGGTCGCGACGAGCGGGTCGGCGGTCGCGGACGACAGCTCAACCCATTACCACAATCCGGTCGGTCCGATCGGGTTCGGTGACGTGACCGTCATTCAGGCCGGCGACGGCACCTACTACGCGTACGGGACCGAGACGCCGGAGGACATCGTTCCGATCGCGACTTCGGACGATCTGGCGAACTGGACGTACATCGATTCGGCGTTCGACAGCTACCCCGACTGGCGCGACGACCCCGACGCAGGCGTCTGGGCGCCCGACATCAACTACTACAACGGCCAGTACTACCTCTACTACTCATACTCGACGTGGGGAAGTCAGGACAACCCCGGGATCGGCGTCGCGATCGCGGACTCGCCGGCCGGTCCGTTCGAGGATCAGGGACCGGTGTTCAGGGCCGAAGATCTCGGAATGACCAATTGTATCGATTCGGAGTTCCGCGTCGTCGACGGTACCCCCTACATGGTCTGGGGGAGCTTTTACGGATTCTACGGCGTCGAACTCACGGGCGACGGGATGGACTACGTCCCGGACACGACGTTCCACTTGGCCGGTGACAACCGCGAAGGCGGGATGATCATCCAAGAGAACGGCTACTACTACCTGTTCTACTCGACCGGCCACTGCTGTGAGGGCTACGACAGCACCTACGAGGTCGAGGTCGGCCGCTCCGAGTCGTTCTTCGGCCCCTACTACAACCAGAACGGGACCGACCTGCGCGACCTGAACGAGCACCACAGCGGCGTGGCGGTCCTCAGCGGAACGGAGGAGTTCACCGGGCCGGGCCACAACACCGCGATTCAGGACGCGAACGGCGACTGGTGGATGCTCTACCACGTCGAGGCCACGGAGAACCGTGAAGATCGCACGATGATGATCGATCGAATTCAGTGGGAGAACGACTGGCCGGTCGTCGCCTGTGACGGGACACCGAGCACGCAGAGTCCAATGCCGGGCACCGGAAGCTACGATTGCAGCGACGTCACCAGCGGTATCGGCATCAGCGAGTGAACCTACACGATCACGAACGTCAACAGCGGCAAGCGCCTCGAGGTCGCCAGCGCCGGAACGAGCGACGGCGCGACCGTCCAGCAATATGCCGACACGGGCCACGCGACCCAGGACTGGCATATCATCGACAACGGCGACGGCACCTACCGCATCGAGAACGCCAACCAGCGGTGGACGCTCGACCTGGTGTAACGACAGACAGACGACTCCGAAACGCTCTCTGTTAGCTACGAGCGATCGGTCGTAGTCCTCAAGTACGGGACGAACAGCTATACTGGGTCCTGCTCGCTACCGCCTTCCGTTGTGTGTCGGTCCGTACAAACCCGCTTAAGGATGACCAAACTACCTCGCTCAGTGGATTCGTGAACGGCTTCGACGATCCGCATCTCTGACCCCAATCAATATAGCACTATATGGTTTAACAGATAGCGTTACTCCTGAGAATACCCCATCGAGAGCAGTTCCTCGAGGACGTCGTCTTGATTGCGTAGTGCCGCGCGGTAGACTGCCTCGCGGACATCGAACTTCGGAACGTCGCGGCCGAGTGTCGACTCGAGTTCGGTGATGAGATCGCGTTCTCCCTCGATAACGTCGTCGTGAACGAAAAACGTGAGTCGTTCGTCGCGTTCGAACTGGACGGATTTGTCCTGAATTGCGCGACGAACAATGTAAGAGTGGGACTGCTCACCCTGGGTTCGGCTCTCGGAAGTGGTGGTCGAGCGCTCTCGAGACGATTCCGAACTGCCCCCAGACGTCGATGCAGTGGCTGACGCCTCTTCTGCTGGGGAATCAGCACTACTGGACGCGCGATCGGATCGACCGGAAGCCGACGTGCGTTCGTCCGAACGATCCGCTTCGGTCGATTCCGTGTCCTGGTCCGTGTCGTCGGTTGTCTCCGTATCATCTCCCCACAGGTCGTCGCCGGAACCCGATTTAAGACCGGTCATGCGCGGACCTCCGTTTCCTCGCGTTCGAGAGAGCCAGGCTGGGGTGGAGTCGGTGCTTCGATATCACCCTGTTTTTCGAGATGTCGGGCCAACCGGTCGAATTTCTCGAGCGTGTCGAGTTCGTAGTCCCGTCGGCGATCCCGGTGTTCGCGCACGTACGTAAACGCGCTACAGCGCTTGCGCCAACAGCCCTCAAGTAACGACGTCCGATCACGGAGAATCGCCGGAACGTCGAACCCCTGCGTTTCGATCTCTTCGATGATACTGTCCTGATCGCGAGTCCCCTTGAATCGGTTCGGGACTGCGGCGAGGACACCGATGTTGATCTCGAGTTGGTCCTCGAGGTTCGAAACGAGATCGTCGAGGCCGCTGACGGAAGCCTGCCCCTTGCCCGATGGCTCGAGCGGAAGTACGAGATTCCGGGTCGCGTCGAGAGCGTTGTACAGATGCGGGCCCGAGCTGGCAGGCGGGTCGACGATTAGTACGTCGTAGTGATTGTGGATGTTCGCCTCGCGAAGCACGCGCTGTAACTGTGTCCACATCGGGAACGACTCGCCGAAGTCGCTTCGGGCCTCTTGCTCTTTTCGCAGCGCTTCGCCGAGATCCTCGAGGCGATTGTGTTCCGGAACGATATCGACGCCGTGTTCGACCGTTTGTACGATATCGCTAAATTCACCGGTTGCACGGCCGACGAGATGGTGGACCAGCGTGTCCGTCTCGGTATCCGCCCGGTCCTGGTCGACATCAAATAAGTAACTCAGGTCACCATCCTGTGGGTCGAGTGGAACGACGAGAACGTCCAGCCCTGCACGAGCGTGTGCTACCGCCAGATTCGCACTGAGCGTCGTTTTTCCGACGCCGCCCGCCTCGCTGTATACCGCGTATGAAAGCATGTATGAGTTTCATTGTAGGCATCAACTATAAGTTTTCTCCAGATCACTCGAACAGACCACACAACCGACCCACACACACGATGTAAACAACCACACCAAACACCTACACCAAACATTTGAATGGTGCGTTTGTAACCACCATTTGAATCAATTGTATGCACCCACCATTTGAAACAACCAATTGTATCTAACAAGTGGAGGAGATACACAAAACAAGTAGATACTTGAAACGTATGATAGAACCATTCAAAAGATTAAAACGATACATTCGATTGGACGAAGAATACGGAAGGAACAAGCCATGGTAATAAATGCCCAATATAAATGATTGCAACACGTGACAGGTTCGATTCTACCGAACAATTATAGTTTACAGAGCAGTGGTTCAGTTCCTTGCGATGTTTGATTGTGCTCACCCGGAGCGACACTTGTTCCCACTACCAAGACAGAACAATGACAACGAGAGATAGGCGGATACAGATAAATCGGATAGGAAAATAGTTTGATAAGCTACTGACCGCCGCGGTCAATATGGTCCTTCAATGAAAGCGGATCTATCCAACCGACGACCACGTCGACACACCCTAAATCACAGGAATCTGCGATCGGTATACGTTCTCGGGTTGGTGAAGTATATGATAGAGTGCTAAAATCAACAATACGAACCCACGGTACACAACAGAGGATCACAGAAAACCCACGAATAGCCACGGACACGGTACTCAAAGGTACCGAACGGAAATCGATGAGGGCAATCATAGCTGGCTGCGTAGAGAATACCCGATTGGGACACTCGACCGCCAGATCCTGAACTCACACTCTAATAGCCTCTACCGCAAAGCCCGGAACCGTCACACAATTTCGCTGACCGAAGGCACCCACGAGAAGATATAGTGTATATCGCTATATCGAAGATCGGGAGGACCACAAGCAAATGTAACAAGAGCCAGCAATGATACCCCTCAAACCGAGGACCGGTTCGAAGGGAGTCCGAGTCAATCGGTTGGAAGGGATGTAAAGACGGAGGAACTCGAGAGGACGACCAACTGAAGTGGGTTTTAGCTCCCGACCAGACCGCATGATCGATTTTGACGTGTACTGAGGAATCCAACTATCTCGCTAGTTCGATCCGACTACCATGGTCTCGTACTGCGACCGAAACGCGAAAAACAGTCCGTGACGGCCGGGTATTCGAGATGATTCTCTATCGGCCTGCTCGTGTACGAGCGCGCCGTGAGAGATGGGCCAGCGCTCGCCCGCAGAGTCCGTTGACGGGGTACTCAAGTTCCTCACAGTGTGCTCCGGGCACTGCGTCATACTCGCCCGTAGAGTGACCGTATAGAAAAACCCTCTCTCCTATCGACTTCATGTGAGTCAATCTAATAGATAAGTAGTCACAAAAATCGAGCGCGACAAGGTGTATAGTGCCCAGCAAAAAGGCATATAGCGCTGGGAAATAATGAGACACCTATACGGAAAGCCGGACAGTGAAGGTAAATCGTTCTATCAGCCACACCAGGGAAGTCACGATACATGACAACAATACTACTCAGCATCGACACAGACGTCGCGCGAGCAAAAGCACAGGCCGAGTCCCTCATCTCGTTACCGATAGAAACGGCAGAAACCAACGTCGTCCTTTATCACGTGTTCCGGGCGGACGACGAGGGCGCAGATGCAAACGCCCTCAAGTCAGTAGCGGAAGCCAAACGTCGACTCGAGAAGGAAGGATTCGATATCGAAGTGAGCCAGTCGAGCGGAGATGCCACCCGAAACATCTTGGAGAAGGCCGAGGAAATCGATGCCGACATTATCAGCCTCGCTGGGCGAAAGCGATCGCCAACCGGGAAGGCGCTATTCGGAAGCGTCACCCAGAACGTGATTTTGAAATCGGATCGAACGGTACTACTCGAAACGGCGGAATAATCGACCAACCGCCATATTTTCGACGAGCAAATAACACCTTCTCGAGTGGTCACTGTATCGAATCGTTCTGGACGAACCCGGTCACGCGCTGGAGGCGAAACCACACGCTGGGGAAAACCCACCGGTGGGCGGGTACGATGGTCGTCTACACGAGGTACAGGAACGGATCACGTCGCGATGAAATAGCGGTAGTAGACGAAAGCAGGGAGAGTCTACTGCGTTCGAACGATCACACCTCGTCCTCAGAGTAGGCCAAGCGCCACGGCCGCGTGGACCAGTACTGCGGAGATGGGAACGAGAAGGGCGGTCCGGAGGATCAGTAGCACGAATAGGTCACGGAACCGCATCGGAATATCATCGAACATATCGACCATCATGGGTGCCGAGGCCGCAAAGAAAATCGCCTGGCCGCTCGTAACGACCACGACGAACACCTTCGTGAGGATATCTGCCTCGACGACGAACGTCGCCCCGATAAAGTACTCGGCGCCGCCGAGGATAATCCCGATCGCCGCCATCTCCGGATCCGGGATGCCGAGAATGTTCATGAGCGGAACGAACGGCGCAGCAACGTACTCGAAGAATTGAGTGTTCTGTTCGACGAGGAGAACGGCCATTGCAATCGTCAGTACGGTTCCGACGATCATTCCGGCCAGCTTCGCACCGTCGATGAAACCGGTGATGGCCGAGCGAAGGATCGAGTCGCCTTGTCTCGCGGTTCTGACGCCCTCGTTGAACGCAAAGCGGACGTAATCACCGGCCGTTCCGGCGAACTGTGGTTCCGGATCGGGCTCTGCGATGTATTCCTCGGGCACCGTCGAGAGCGGCGGCAGTCGGATGAGAATTGCTCCGACGACGAGGGTAGCGATAACGTACAGCAAGACGACGACGGGGAACAGATGCAAAATCTCGAGTACCGCTGCGACTGCGCCGACGGTCCCCAGATTGGCAGTTGCGAAGCACGTACAGATCGCGAACACCTCTCGTTTGTTGTATCCGCCGCGGTCAAAGACGTTTCGCGTGAGGTAGTACCCGATACTGAACGAGCCCAGCCACGAGGCGGCGCTGTCCAGAGCTGAACGACCGGGGAGGTTGAACACCGGGCGCATGAGGGGTTGAGCGAGCGTGCCGACGAACTGGAGGCCCCCGAGTTCAGCGAGCAGATTGACGAAGATCGCACCGAGCGGGATAACGAGCGCGACCGTAATCACGAGTGCTCCCCAGGCGGTCGCGACGACAGGTTCGGCGAACAGCCAGCCGGGTCCGACTTCTAGTAAGACGCCGATCGCCAGAAAGACCGCGACGATTCGAAGGAGCCAGAACAACGCGGATGTTTGCCAGTAATCCAACTGAAGGCGTTTTTCGGTGCGCTCGCTGACGGTGAGTATGCCGCGGTAATGCAGTTCCGCGACGGTCGTGAAAAGTCCGCCCGCCGCGATCAGCGTGAACGAGAACAGTTCCACACCGAGCATCGACGCCTCCTGTATAAGCGTCATCATGACGTCGAGTGGAATCGTCGTCTGCCCATCCCACTGGACCGGCAACAGGAAAACGAAGCCACCCACGAGAAACGCGACGATAAACTTGAGCGTCGGGCGTACTTCTTTGGTAATAAAGTCGACATCATCTATCGACTTTTCTTCAGGGTCCACCGCGGATCCTGATACATGTTCGTCATCCTCCCATGCCTG
The DNA here is from genome assembly GCF_000517625.1 of Halostagnicola larsenii XH-48. Lineage (GTDB taxonomy): Archaea > Halobacteriota > Halobacteria > Halobacteriales > Natrialbaceae > Halostagnicola > Halostagnicola larsenii. Next base: position 436,675 of record NZ_CP007056.1, read on the forward strand.
ACCACTAAACATAGTTCGACAAGCAGTATCATGGGTCTTAAAAACATCGATCATATGTCGGGACATATACTATAGTAATGATTATTACATATTATTTTCGTCACCTACCACAATAGGGGTCGAAGAGACCACCGATTCCGGTGTTCTGTTAACACTGGTTCCTTCGAGAAGATGTCAGTATCCTAGGAAAGCGCGAATCGTCCAACAACGTCCAGTCGTAGCTGAACACGATTTATTGCACACACCCGTACACGAGTGCGTCTGGAATCAATGGGATAGTCGAAATGTGAATTCGATTCCTGTGATACTTGCGGGGTGAGACTTAGCAGACTCGAATTTCGCTAATAGCGAACACAAACTATAATAAACGATCCTGTTCGGAAAGAGTACACGCACTACCGCCTCGAGAACACCACTCGGCCAGTTTTTCGATCACCGTTTGTTTGTTGCGGCAGCATTTTCTTGTTTCGTTCGTCTACAGAGAATAGAGTATCTCTACCGAGTAAATTAGAACCTATAGACGTTTATACGTCGATATGACTCGTCTAAGCATCCACTAGTAGAAGTGAACAATAGCAGATAAGTGAGTTATAGCCCGTCAACAACGATTTTACGGTGGAATCACATCAGTACTGAGAGAGCACACTACCACTCAATCGTTTCTCTACAGCGAATATATGTGAGTTGAAACACGTCACGCTCGAGGACGCACTGACGTGGGGCAAAAGCCATGAGTTCGCCTATCTGAGGGCAGGTACCGGAACTCGCACCGAAAGCAACAGAGTGTGTTCGACGCGATCCGAAGCGGTGGATCTCGTTCGGGAACAGGCACGGGACGATTATTACGAAATCGTCTCTTTTAGTATATCCATAGTTTACGCCCATACAGGTGTAACACCGGCGATCGATTCGCTGTATCTCCAGAGATGACACACTTGAGAGAGGAATCCGAAACGTCAACGATAGCGTGTCTTCAAAAGCGCCCTACAAGACATATTATTTCTGTCTATTTAGGCTGTTTACTAGATATCGTATCTAATATTATGGATAATAACCCCAGCCCCAATTTCGCAGATATGAGAATAGAAATGCATATTACCCAGCCGAATATCACATAAATACGATGTTTTCTTAGTACTGTTAGAAAATACTGCCTGATATCTGCTGAGTTTCAATAGTGCAATCGATCCTACGAATATATCGGTCATGATCGTCCCAAAACGTATACAGCACGGTCACAGAGGAAAAATACCGAGAAGACCCGGGTTTCGAACCGGAGCTTCACGGGAGGCGGGCAAAGACAGGGGTCAAAATTACTAATATAGATATATTTGATGTATTTTGATAGAATTGGATCGTAGCTGAAACTAGATCGTAGAACATGAGCCACAGCACGGACTGGAAATATCCTCGAGCACGACGGATTCCGATGAAAGCGGTGCTGATCCGAGCTGGTCGTTACTCTTCGTAGGGGTGTGCATCATCCACCGCGGGTGCGCCGAGAGCGAGTACTTCTACGGGATCAGAGCCAGATTCAGGGTTAAACGCTCGATGGGGGTTCCCCGGTTCGGCGATGAACGCCGTCCCGGGTTCGACGACGAATTCCTCATCGGGAGTCTCCACGTGCAACGTTCCGTCGAGAACGTAGAAAATTTCCTCCTGTTCGTCGTGATAGTGATACGCGAGCGGTAGTTGCTCGCCGGGCTCAGCGGTGTACAGCCGGAGTCCAACGTTTTCGAGTCCCGCAGCGGCGGAAATCGAACGCGCATCGACCGGGCGGTCGTCCAGTGGTTCGATATCGTCGGGAGAGACGATTTGATAAGCCATGTTCGAACAAGGAGAGCGCGGAAAGTTAACAATTATGTCGAACACTTCCCAATACACTGGGCCTATCGAGCCGCCGCGTGCGCGAGGAGTTCGATCGGCGTGGGAGGAGTGCTTCCCTCGAGTGCGGTCCCTCCGAGGGAACTGCTCGAGGGAACGGGATCGAGATCGCTGTCGTCGAGTTGGGTCCGACAGGACGTTCCCGGAGCGGTGACGACCGCCGCCTCGCTCGCGTCGATCTGCTCGAGAAGGATATCGGCGATCGCGGTGCTCATGGAGTAGTGTTCGGCCTCGTAGCCGAACGTTCCGGCCATACCACAGCAGCCGGAATCGAGCGGGTCCACGTCGTACCCGGCGCGACGGAGCACGCCGACGGCGTGATGGTCCTTTTTGACCGCCTTCTGGTGGCAGTGGCCGTGGTAGGCGAGCGAGTCGTCCGGTGCATCCCACTCGATAGCGTCGTCGAGACGGAACTGATCGATGTACTCGCAGATTCCGTAGGAGTTGGCGGCGACGGACGAAACTCGATCGCTGGAGAGGAGATCAAGCGCGTCGGACTGGAACATCACCGCATCCGACGGTTCGACGAGAACGACGTCCCAGCCGTCCCGGACGCGGGGAGCGAGTTCGGCGACGTTTTTCTCCATTGCGTCGCGAGAGATGTCGATGAATCCCTTCGAAAGCGGCGGTCGACCGCTACCCGTTCGATCGGCGATATCGACGTGAACGCCGGCTTCCTCGAGTACCGTGACGGCGGCTTTGCCCACGTCCGGATGAACGTAGTTGGTGTAGGTGTCGACGAAGAAGACGGCCTTGCGGGTCGCCTCGGATTCCGGAACCCGCGGGCCGCCGCGTGCGGCGAACCAGTCCTGTACCGTCTCCCCTTGAAAAGTAGGCAATGAGCGCTCTCGAGCGATTCCCACCGTCTTTTCGGCCAGCAACTGCGACCCCGGAATCGACTGTGCGAGATTGGAAACGGGCGCGAGCGTGCTTCCGAGCGCGGCGAGCGAATCGAAGTTCGCGAACAGTTTGTCCCGCAGGCCCGCACCCTGTTCTTGGTGACGTGCGTGCATAACTTCGGTTTTGAGCTTGGCCATATCGACCTCGCTCGGGCAGTCTCGAGCACAGCCCTTACAGCCGATACAGAGGTCGAGTACCTCTTCGGCGAACTCGTCGTCGGTCGGATCGTCCGGGAGGTCGCCGCTCATCGCCTGGCGCAGGAGGTTCGCGCGGCCGCGGGTCGCCGTGATCTCCTCGTCTGCGGCCCGATAGGTCGGACACATGACGCCGCCGGTGGTTTCCTGATCGCCACGGCAGCCGCCACAGCCGTGACAGAGTTCCGCCATCCCCTGCATTCCGTTTTCGTTCTCCCAGTTCAGGGAGGGTTCAAAACCGGCATCGTAGGTGTATTCGTCGTCGTATCGGAGATGCTCGGTCATGTCGTGGTCGCCACAGACGTTCCCCGGGTTGAGCAGCCAGTCGGGGTCGAAGGCGGTCTTCAGATCGCGAAACGACTGCCAGAGTTCGTCCCCGTAGAGTTTGTGGTTCCACTGGGTTCGCGCGCGGCCGTCGCCGTGTTCGCCCGAGACGCTGCCGCCGAACTCGACGACCATGTCGGTAACCTCGTCGGCGATGGCGAGCATATCCTCCCGATCGCGGTCGGCTTTCGTGTTCACGAGCGGGCGAACGTGTAAGACCCCCGGCCCCGCGTGGGCGTAGAACGCCGCGTCGTCGTCACGATCCTTCTCGGCGAGCAGCGCCTGAAACCGCTCGACGAACTCGGGGAGGTGTTCGGGCGGAACGGCGCAGTCTTCGATAAAGCTGATGTGTTTTTCGTCGGACGTTCTCGAGAGCAAGATCGGAAGGCCGGCCTTCCGAAGGGTCCAGAACATCTTTCGCTCGCCCTTCTCGTGGGCCTCGAGTCCGGCGAACGCGATTCGGTCGTCAGTGCGTGGATGATCCGACGGCGGCGTGTTCGCAGCCTCGTCGCTACCTTCCGGCACTCGATCCGCGAGGAGGCCGGCGGTCTGCTCCCGGCCATGATCGTCGTCGGTCGCGTAGAACTCGACGAGCAACGCCGCCTCCGCATCCGCCGGAACGAGCGACGCCGCCTCCTCGAACTCCGCGGTGTTGCGAGCCAATCCGAGCAACACGTCGTCGATCAGTTCGACGGCCGCCGGCTCGTGCTCGAGGACGTACTGGACGTCCGTCACGGCCTCGAGGACGCTCTCGTAGAACAACAGCGAGACCGACTTCGTCTCGGGGACGGGCTCGAGAGACACCGTCGCCGCGGTCACGATCGCGAGCGTCCCTTCGCTCCCGGCCAGCAACCGCGCGAGATTGACGGTTCCCGTTTGGGCTTCCTCGACGAGCACGTCGTAGTTGTAGCCGGACACGTTGCGCTTGAGGTCGGGGAATCGCTCGCGGACGGTTTCCGCCTGGTCGTCAAGGATCGCCGCGATCTGTGCGTAAACTCGCTCGAGAACGTCGCCGTCCGGATCGGCTCCCCGGCGGATTTCGTCGACGGATCGTTCGCCGAGCGTCGTCACGGTCCCGTCCGCGAGAACCGCTTCGACCTCCTCGATGTAGGCGTCGGTCTTTCCGTAGACGAGCGAGTGTGCGCCGGTCGAGTTGTTGCCGATCGCACCGCCGACGGCGCTTCGGTTACCGGCCGCAGGGTCGGGCGCGAACTTCAGATCGTGTGGGGCGAGCGTTTCGTTGAGATCGTCGAGCACCGTCCCGGCCTGAACGCGTGCACGTTCGTCTGCGGGAGAAACGGAGAGGATCTGATCCATATGGCGTGTGAAATCGAGCACGACGGCCTCGTTGACCGCCTGGCCGGCCAGGCTCGTACCGCCCCCGCGCGGGAGCACGGGAATCTCTCTTTGTGCACAGTAGGAGACGACCGCCGCAACGTCGTCGGTCGCGGCCGGGAAGACGACACCGATCGGCGTCTGTTCGTACGCGCTCGCATCAGTCGCGTAGAGGTTTCGCGTGTACGTATCGAACCGGACATCGCCGTCGATACGCGCTCGCAGGTCGTCGACGAGTCCGGGACGGTCGACGTCTGCGGAAACGTACTCGTAGTCCGCTCTCGGGTCGGTCGCTGGTGTGGCTGTGCCGTCGTCGGGTGAAGTGTTTGGGTTCGTAGTCATCAGTAGTGATTGCACGATCCGGACAGCAGATCACGGCGTCGGGATAGAACCGTCTCGAGGAAACTGGTGATTCCAAGAATCGATAGATTCGTCTCGAGGTACTCATCGAGATTCGGGACGCTCCCGATGCTGCGATTACGCATTCATCGAAACGGAGACAGCAAAACCACTTAAATATTTTTCTCGACTCGTACTCGTGACAACGCTATAAGAATCGGAACGCCATAGTGCAGTCGAACGCCGCGGTATAGAAGAAACGTCGCAGTAGTTACGACAGGTCGGACTCGAGTTCCCGAACGTCGTCGCGGACCTCACGTACCTTCGCAGCCTGCTGGTCGTTCGTCGCTGCGAGGGTCTCGATTTCGTCCGCGACGTCTTCGATCTGGTCGACGGACCGACCGAGCATCGTCGCGACTTCTTCGGCGGTTGCAGCCTGATCGTCGGTCGCTCCGGCTATCTGCTCGATACCCGTACTCGCTTCTTCGACTGCGTCTAAAATATCGGACTGTTTGTCGTCGACCGTCCGCGCTCGTTCGATCGCCTTGTCGACGCGATCGATCGTGGTTTCGACGCTGTCGATGGTTTCGGTCGTGTTCTCACCGACCGCGTTGACGATATCCTCGATCGTTTCGACTTCTTCTTTCGACTGATCGGCGAGTTCTTTGACCTCGTCGGCGACGACGGCGAACCCTTCGGCACCGGCATCAACCTGTGCCGCCTGAATGTTGGCGTTGACCGCGAGCAAGTTCGTCTCGTCGGCGATTTGATCGATAACGTCGACGACTTTGTCGATCTCTTTCATCCGTTGGGCTAAGTTACGACTGCTTTCCGAAAGCGTATCGGTGGCACCGCGGACGTCGTCGATCATCGTGACGATTTCGCCGGTCGCCTCTTTCGATTCCTCGGCCAGTTCGGCCGCGGCCTCGCTCTGGCTGCTGACCTCCTCGGCGCTCGCGGAAATCTCCTCGACGGTCGCCGAGAGCGCTTCCATCTCGTTTCTGACTTCGACGAGGTTTTCGACCTGATCCTCGGCCAGTTTATCCACTTCCTCGGTCGTGTCGGCGTTCGTCTCGGCGGCGGCCAACAAGTCGTCGACCGCACCCTCGACGGTCTCGGTGATTGCGGTCTGTACGCGTTCTAATTCTTTGCGTTGTTCGACCAGATCCGTGACGATAGAGACGTACTCGAACGCACCGACGGAGTCGCCCTCCGGCGACCGCAAGGGGACGCCAGCTGCGCGAATGTGCCAGCTATCGCCGTCGCTTTCGCCGGACCGAATTTGCTCTTCTCGAATCGGTTCACCAGTTCGGGCGATTTCTTCGGCTAACGTTTCGGTGACACCGTCGGTCCCGATGACGTCCATCGCCTCGTTTCCGATGGCGTCGTCTTTCGTGATCCCGGTCATTTCGACGTGGGCGTCGTTCCAGTGGGTGATCGTTCCATCGTCGTCCACAACGACGACCGGTTCAGGAAATTCGGCCACGAGGTCGTCGAACATTCCTCGCCAGAAGTCGCGCTGTTTTCGTAGCTGCTCTAACTCGAGGTCGTCGCCGTTCGTTTCGGCGCCGTCGAACGGTTGAAGCAACAGGTTCCCATCAGTCATTTGTAGAGTTCTATCCAGAGAGATCCCAAATAACTACTGGCCGCCGATGGACGAGAACTACTGACTGAATGGAATAATCGGAAGCGCATCTTTAACACATCGATTCGGAGCGGCGAAATCGGGTCGGCTGCTCACTGTGGTTTGCCGACGAAGTCCACGAACTCTGAGAGCTTCGAACTCGCATCCGATCGCACGGACGAGCCGTGATACACGAGCCCGACATCGAACTCGAACTCGAGCAACCGCTCGAGGTTTTCGTCGGCCTCGAGGAGGTCTTCGGAGTAAAACCCAGTCGGGAGGACGAAGTATCCCGCCGGGAGTCCGCGGGCATCCGAGCCGAACATGGCGTCTCCGAGAACGGCAATACCACTCTCTTCGTCGATCAAAGCGTGATTGTCCCGCGTGTGGCCGGGAACGTGGACGGCCGAAAACGGGCCGATGGTATCGCCCGAGGAGTATCTCCGGTCGACGAGCGACTCGTCGACGTCCGTCTGAGCCGGCACCCACGTTTCGACATCGTACCGGTCTCGAACGGCCTCAAGGCCGCCGATGTGGTCACCGTCGCCGTGGGTGATGACGACACGTTCGGGGTCGGTCCCAATCTCCTCAAGACCGTCGACAAGCGCGTCCGTGGTATCGGCCAGTCCGGTATCGACGAGAGTCGGAACGGGGAAGTCAAAGAAAAACGCTCGATACCGGCCATTGCCGTCGTCGTGTACTGTGATGTCGTATACGTCTGGGGCAATCTCGCTGACCATGCTTGGTAGTGGTTCGTGACGATAATAATAGTGCTGTTGGGAATGAGTCAATGGTTCGAAGGGATTCCCAAGGGAGCGCGTCTCACAGCGGAAACGGAACCGATACAAACGCCGGAAATTTGCTATTCGACTTCGAAGAACTCGCGCGAAACGGTCTCGCGTTCGATCGTTCCAGTATCCGTCCGCGGCAGTTGTTCGCCCGTCAGAACGTACTCTCGTGGTCGCTTGAAGTTCGCCAGCCGATCGTGTTCCCGACAGAACGCGTCGAGAGCGTCCTCGCTGACTGCGGTTTCGGCACCGACACAGGCGACACAGGCCACTCGCTCGCCCCAGTGGTCGTCCGGCAGGCCGATCACGACCGCTTCGTCGATAGCGTCGTATCCCTCGAGGATTTCTTCGACTTCCTCCGGGTAGATGTTTTCGCCGCCGCTGACGATCATGTTGTCGGCGCGGCCGACGATGTGGAGATTGCCGTCGGAGTCGACTTCCGCGATATCGCCGGTTCGGAGCCACTCGCCGACGAAGAGCTGTTCGGTCGCCTCGGGTCGGCCGAGATAGCCCTCGGTCGCCCCCTCGCCACGGGCGAGCACTTCGCCTGTCTCGCCACGCCCGACCGTCGCGGTGGGGTCGAGCGAATCAGCCGTTTCCGCCGGTTCGACGACTCGAAGCTCCCACATGAACGATTCGTTGCCGATCGTGCCGGGATGCTCGATCTGGAGCGACGGCGGAGCGTAGGTGAGGTTCGGGCCTCCTTCGGTCAGTCCGTACGTATTGTAGACGTTCGGCGTGAGGTGTTCGGAGACGGCCCCAACGAGCGATTCGGTGACGATCGAGCCGCCAGTTCGAATGTACGAGAGGGCGTCGACCGCGTACTCGCCGTCCCGCTGGGCGTCGACGAACGCGTGAAGCTGGGTTGGAACCGCCAACAGCCCGGTCACGTCGTGGGTTTCGATGAGTTCGAGAGCCTCCTGGGGATCGAAGTGCGTCTGAATCACCATCGTCGCGCCGGCCTGAATGTGCGGGAGCATCCACGCGTCGCAGGTCACCATGTGATACCACGGCGACGCGACGAGCGCGATATCCGACTCGTCGATGCCCATCTCCATGACGACCTGCGTGCTTCCGAGCCACATCGATTCCTGATCGTGCAACACGGCCTTCGGCGTACTCGTCGTGCCGCTGGTGTAGAAGATTCCATGTTCGAACGCGGTGTTGGTCTCGACAGCCCCGCTCGAGGCGTCCTCGATCACCGCCTCGTAGGACTCGACCCCGTCGTGGTCGACCTCGGCGTCGCCACGGTGAATCGCGGTCTCGATATCCGTTCGATCGAGTACCGCAAGCGCCTTTTCGGCGTTCGAATCGTCGAAGAGTAACGTCGTCGCCCCGGTCGGCTCGAGCATCGAGACGAGACCCCCCGGACTCTCCCGAAACGGCAACTGGACGTTTGCGATACCGCGTTTGTGACTCGCGATCATCGTCTCGAGCGGAAGGATCCCGTTACAGGAGAGGGTCGCGACTCGTGCGCTCCCAGCGCGCGCTGCAAGCGCGTTCGCCAGCCGAGACGTTCGGCGGTCGAGTTCCCCGTACGTTTCGCTCCACCCGTCGTCGGTGACAACCGCTGTTTTCCCCGAATAGCACCGAACTGTCCTGTTAAATGCCTCAATAAAGTTCATCGTGTGACCTAGGTACGTAGTACCACTTTCCATCCATATTAATAATTTTCGTCCCTCATCGTCGGAGCGGGTCAGGGAGAGGACGGGTACGCCGACGCGATGGCCAGATAGTACGAGAGCGACGATCTCTAACGCGACCGCCCGAGTAGTCTCGAACACAACCGCTACGGTTGTCGTTAATCGTACGCGAGTCGAAGTTCGACGTCGTTGACCGCTTCCAACAGGGGATCCCGAAGGTGAGTCGCACAGTACTCCTCGGTCAGTCGGCTCGCCGCGCCGGCGATCGTGATCGCTCCGATCGGGGTTCCGTCGAGAATAATGGGCGCGGCGATCGCGTGGACGCCTTTGAAATCCTCTTTCTTGTTCCACGCGATACCGGTTTCGCGGATCTCCTCGAGGGTCGCCTCGAGCTCCTCGCGGTCCGTAATCGTGTTTTCGGTGTGGCTCGGAAGGTCGCGTTCGACGGTGAGTTCGTGGACGACATCCTCGGGTAAATGCGCCAGAATCGCTTTCCCACCGGACGTGGAGTGAAGATGTTTCCACTGACCGACCACGGCATGACTGTTGAACGTATTGTTGTTCACCGATCCGTGGAGGAACATGAGCCGACCGTTCTCGTGGACGACCAGCCACACCGCCTCTGAGGTTTCCGAGGCGAGCATGTCGACGCGGTTTTTGGCGGCGTGAAACACGTCGTACTGGTTTCGCACGTCGATGCCGTCGCTGAAAAACTGTAATCCGAGCCGGTACGTGCCGTTCTCGTTGACGACGTATCCGTGTTGCTCGAGCGCTGTGAGGTGCTTGTGGACGGTGCTTTTCGCGAGGTCTACCGACCGAGCGATTTCCGTAACGCCGGCGCGTTCTCGCTCCTTGATGGCTTCGACGATAGCGAACAGCGTCTCGTCCGATTTGACCGATTGGCTGTCTGAACCCCCTGTAGTCATTGACAGGTGGTTGATCGGGCGCTCTAATGAAAGTTGGTCATGCACCGCCGGGGTACGGCCGCTCGCACGGTGACTCGTCGTCCCCTCGCTACTGTCGGCTAACGTCCACCGTATCACTGCACGTCGTCGGCCGACCACGAAACGCGACCCGATCTTCGGGAGAAGATGAATGATAAATTATCGACTGTAAATCCGAATGACCGGAAAAGAGTAAATCAAGTATCGCAAGCTGACACCACTGTATCCGGGGAAAAGACATGCAAATAATATAAAATTATATATGATATTATCTACCAGGAACACCCTACATTGGGTGAACCTAGTAGTGTGTCAGTCCCCGCTCGAGACGTATCAGTTTCGGTGATGGAGTAGTGATTCGAAATTTGATGAAAAATACTATGCTACGGCCTCTACAAATCAGTTTATGGCCTTAGATAGCTTGTTCGATCCCGACGGCATCGCCGTCGTCGGTGCCTCCGCAACGGTGGGGAAGATCGGGTACGAAGCGATGCAAAACGCCGTCACCTACGACGCGCCAGTGTACCCGGTCAACCCGTCTGGCTCCGGAACCGTGTTCGACCGCGAGTTCGTTCCATCGGTCACGGAGATAGACGACGACGTTGATCTCGTCTTATCCTGCGTCCCGGGCCCGGTCGTTCCGGACGTCATCGACGAGTGTGGCGAGGCCGGTATCGGCGCGGCGGTCATCTTCTCCGGTGGATTCGCGGAGGCCGGCGAGGACGGCGAGCAACTACAGAATCGACTCGTCGAGGCCGCAGACGACGGCGACGTACATCTCCTCGGCCCGAACACGAGCGGATTCTTGCGACCGGGCGAGAATCTACACGCAACGTTCGCGACTGGAACTGAAGACATTCCGGCCGGGAACGTCGCAATCGTCGCCCAGAGCGGCGGTATCGCCTTTGCCACGGCGTTCCAAGCGGAAAACGAAGGCTGGGGAGTATCCGCGATGGTCGGGCTCGGCAACGCCGCGAACGTCGGCTTTCAGGAGGTTGTCGAATACTTCGACGGAGACGACGGGACCGACGCCATCGTGTTACACGTCGAGGGGACCGACGACGCTCGAGGCCTCCTCGAGACCTGTCGGTCGGCGTCGACACCCGTCGTCGCCTACAACGTGGGCGAGCAAGACGTCGGCGACTTCGCCGAGTCCCATACCGGATCGCTCACCGGCGATCACAAACTGTACGAGGCGGGGTTCGCACAGTACGGCGTTCCGACGGTGCGGTCGGTCGCCGAACTCGTCGACGCCGGGACGGCACTCGCCGATTGTCCTCGGCCATCTGGGCCGAACGTCGGCGTCGTGACGGCCCAAGCGGGGCCGGGAATCGCGATTACGGACCGATTGAAAGCCGCGGGGGCGACGCTGCCCTCCCTGTCCGAGGAGACGCAGACGGTCGTCGAAGACATTCTCCCCGGGATTACCTTCTCGGAAAATCCCGTCGATACGGGTCGCCCGATGCCCGAGTTCGGCGAGGTCGTCGAGGCGGTGGCCCGCGACGAAAACGTCGATATCGTGCTGGTCTACGAACTGTTCGAGGAAGGGCTCGGTTTCCCGACGGAGACCCTCGAGGGACTTCCGGAAGCGACCGGCAAACCGATCGTGTTCGCAACCGGTGGGGCACGAAGCGCGCTCGAGCCGGAACTCGAGGCGATGAGCGAGTGTGGAATTCCGACCTACACGACGCCGGAACGGGGGGCTGACGCGGCCACGGCGCTCGTCCAGTACGCGAGGCGCAATCCGAAGCCGGCAGCGGGGGCAGGCGAGGTGAGCGACGATGAGTGATCCGCTCGAAGCGGCGACGGTAGCGGGACGAACGGCGCTCACCGAATCGGAAGCGAAGGAGGTGCTTTCGGCACGCGGTGTCTCCGTGCCAGATGGCGAGACCGCCCAGACACCAGAGGCGGCAGTCGACGCCGCAGGCCGACTCGGATATCCCGTCGTCGTGAAAATCGAATCACCGAGCGTCCAGCACAAAAGCGACTGGGGCGACGGTATCGGCGTCGCCCTCGGCCTCCGAGACGACGAGGCGGTCGCCGACGCCGCACGCGAGATTCTCGAGACGGCCGAGGAGCAAGGGATAGACGCCGCAGTCCGGGTCGAGTCAGCACTCGAGGTCGACGACGGCATCGAGGTCATCGTCGGCGGAACGCGAGATCCGTCGTTCGGCCCGACCGTCCTGGTCGGACTGGGCGGGGTCGCCGTCGAAGTCCTGCAGGATACGAGCCACCGACTCGCGCCGGTGACGAGCGAAGAAGCCCTGGCGATGACCTACGAACTCGAGACATCGGACCTGCTGGATGGCTATCGCGGCGAACCGGCCGTCGACCGGGAGGCAATCGCGGACGCGATACAGACCGTCGGCGAGTTCCTCGTCGAGGAGCCTGCGGTCTCGGAAGTGGAGGTCAACCCGCTTCTCGCGCGATCTGACGACGCACTCGCGCTCGATGCGCTCATCGCGTTGTCGCCTGACGCCCGGAGCGATTGACCGAACCGGGGCTCAGACGGTAGCGGTTACTACGGAAATTTCGGAACGACCAGTTCGAAACGGCGTGTCGAAAACACAGCCGAGCGGCGAGAAAACGACTCGAGCGGTTCAGGCCTCGGCTTCAGTGTAGAAGTTGAACGCCTCGTACACCGGCCGATCCGACATGCCGAGCAGGATCGCTTCGTCGTCCGGTTCGTGGTGGTGTGGCGTTCCCGGCGGGACGACGAAGATGTCGCGTTCGCCCCACTCGAGGGCTTCGCCGTCGACGTGAGTCGCGCCCTCGCCCTCGATGACGAAGAAGACCTCCGTCGCGTTGTGGAAGTGAGCGTCCGTCGGCCCCTCGTTGAGCAGTTGCGAGCGGAACGACATCGTCGGAAACAGCGGCGGCGAGCCCGTGTTCGGGTTGACATACGCCATGCTGTATCCGTCGTACGGGTCGGGCGTGTCGTTATCAGCCCGTTGGCGCAACGTTTCGTCGGTCTCGCGCCACTTGAACCGATACGGCGGCGTCGGCTCTCGGTTGCCCTCGAACGGCCCCGGGATGGAGCTATCTTTCGCCTCGTCGGCGGGACGAGCCCGACCGTACTGAGAATCCCAGTACCCCTGCGTCTTGGTGACCGGCTGACGGTCGAGTTCGTGATTTTCGAAGACGTTCGTGGAGTTCAGCGAATCGAGAATCAACGGCAGATCGAGCACGTCGAGCCACGTCGCGGTTTCGTCGGAGTCGTTGACGTGGTCGTGCCACTCCCACTGTGGCGTCGTGATCAGGTCGTTGTCGTGCATCGGGAACTCCTCGCCCGCGACGACCGTCTTCATCTCCTCGTGCCCGTCGATCGTAAACCGCAACGCGTTCGCACCGTGGCGGTGTGCGGGGGCGTTTTCGCCCGGCGAAACCGTCTGGACGCCGACGTAAATCGTGTTCGAAATCGCATTTTCCATCCCGGTGTTGATCGGGACCGTCACGCGTCGCTGGAACCCCGGCGGCAGGTCGTCGATCGGAATGTCGTTCTCGATGTTGTCGATCGCGGTCTGGATGTCTTCCCACTTCCAGATGTCCGGCTCGAGATCGTCGTATACGTTGCCCATCGTATCTTCGACCTCCCAGAGTGGCCGAAGGTTCTGTGCCTCGAGATGACTCCGAGTGCTGGAGCTTAGCTCTACTTGTTCTTCGGGCTCTTGCTGTGCCATACTAGCGTGTTGCACAAGTATCACCATAAGTGTGTTGGAGCCCCGAACGAAAACGCCGGGACAGCGCCGTCATGGGCGTTCGATCGGAGAGATTACCATCGCTAACACACAGTTTCGGACGGCGTAATCGGCGCTACTCGAGTGGTCGACTATCGGACAAAACGGTCAACCGCCCCCATCAGGAGTCGGCGGCAACCTGTTCGTCGAACACGTCCTGAGTGGGGAACACCTCGCGACAGTCCTCACAGACCATCTGTCGCTGGATCGCGTACTCCCAGAGTTTGCCGCCACAGTCCAGACAATCGAAGTGCGCTTCGACGAACGGATCGTTTTCGGCGTACGGGTTCTCGAACTCTGCCATGGGTAACAGTAACGGAACCAGTCCATAAGAGTATTGCCCATCGGAGTATCGCGAAACGAAGCGTTCGAAAGCGGGCGAAAAGCGGTTCGAAAACGACTCGAGACCGTCCCGTCTCGTCCTCGATTACTGGCCGCCCTTCTCGACGTTGACGTCGGCGAAGCGAGCGTCGCGTTCGGTCACGTCGACGGTCATCGATCCGACGTTCTCGATTTCGGCGTCGATCGTGTCGCCGTCCGCGAGCGAACTCACGCCTTCGGGCGTCCCGGTCGTGATGACGTCGCCCGCCGAGATCGTCGCGCCGAGGGAGGCGTATTCGACGATGTCCGCGCACGTGTAGACCATGTCGTTGGTGTTGTCGTCCTGGCGGGTCTCGCCGTTGAGCTGGAGTTCCATGTCGAGGTTCTGTGGCTCTGCAACCTCGTCCGGCGTCGCGACGCACGGGCCGATGATGGTGAACGTGTCGTAGGACTTCCGATTCGAGCGATCCTGATCGCCGCGAACGGAGATATCGAGCAAGATCGTGTACCCGAAGATGTGGTCCCACGCCTCGTCGGCGTCGACGTCTTTCACGTCCGAGCCCATGATGAACGCCAGTTCGATTTCGTGGTCGACGCGGCGGTCCGAGAACGGCAGCTCGATGCCGTCGTCGGGACCGGCGATGCTCGAGGGAGCTTTGAGGAAGTAGCCCTTGTCTTCGATCGAGAACCACTCGTCGGTGGTGATATCCTTGTCGCTGATGGCCTCCTCGATGTGGTTTTCGTAGTTCAGCGGCGCGGCGATGACTTTCTTCGGGTGCTCGACCGGCGATTCGACGTGTACGTCCTCGACGGCGTGGTCAGCATCCTCGTCCGCGTACTGGATCGCATCGTAATCGCCTTCGATGTATTCGATCAGCGGGTCCTCGGACTCGAGGCCGAGCCGGTCGGTCAGGTCGACGATGCCGGTCTGGTCGTCAGTGAGTACTCCGAGTCGGTCGCTATCGTATCGGACGAAGTGCATACCTACAAGTCCACGCATGGCGTTATAAAACATCCCATTTGTGGACGCTTGTAGCCGAGAATGCCAGTGGCTACTAGAGGTGAGTATTCCGAGTCGATACCGACCGATCGATACAGGACGTTCGTTGTCAGGAAACGGTATTTGATCGATAGACGGCCATACATTACAAACATAAGACTGTAATTAGATGGGGTAGAGAAAGCCGACACGTGGTGCTGGCGCATCTACTGGAAGTGAAAGGGTGGTTCGCTCACAGAGAACGGGGCAACACGATGATTTTCTCGGTGTTTCTATGGGCATACTTACCGAAACCAGGACGGTTGCGGTCACCTCGAGGTGATTCGGAGACCGGTGTCGAGACCGTCATAGCGTGAACCGTCTCGACCTGCTCTGCCTGTAGAAAAACAAGATGTGCGATACAGCTAGTTTGAAACAGTTGTTACAAACGTTTGTTTGTACTAGATATAATAGAACGATAGCCTGGCGAACATGGAATCTCACGGGTATCAGGTCACTTACCGCGTGCAAATGGAATAGGGAAGAACGATATCGGCGATACTGTGTGCAAACCGCGCATAATCGAGTTACACGGTGCGCTAAATAGGGTTGGAATTTAATGTAGGTTTCGGTACGATTCCACGGATTTCTGATCGATCTGAGACGAACATGCGCACCGACTTCGATAATTCTCATCGTCAAGGACCCCGAAGCTTGCTTTTGATTCGGGAAGATAATCACGCCGAACGCCCCAAAGATTGATTACCTTCTCGACAAATTACTCGGTATGGCTCAACAGAGTCAATCACTATACAGTATCGAGGGGGATTGGGAGGAACTCTATATAAACGGGGAGTGGACCGACGCCGCAAGCGGGGAAACGATCACCGTCGAAGACCCGTCAACACGCGAGGCGATTGCTGAGGTCCCCAGTGGATCATCTGCAGACGTCGACGCCGCCTACGAGGCTGCCGCCGACGCACAGGACGAATGGGCGGCGACGCCGCCGGCCGAGCGAGAAGCGCTCGTACAGGGACTACTCGAGGCACTCGAGAGTCACAGCGACGAGATAATCGAATTGCTGAGCAAGGAAGCAGGAGGATCGGCCGTCATGGGTGGGACGTCCGTACACCTCGCCGAGGATCAGGTAGGTGAGGCGGCGACGCTTCCGCGGCGAATGAAAGGCGAGCACGCACACTCGAACATCCCGGGCAAGGAAAACATCGTCGAGCGCGAACCCAAGGGAGTCGTCACGGTGATTTCGCCGTGGAATTTCCCGCTGAACCTGTCGATGCGAGCGGTCGCACCAGCAGTCGCCGCGGGAAACACCGTCGTCCTCAAGCCGTCGACCAACACGCCGATCGCCGGGGGACTGCTCTTCGGTCGGCTGTTCGAGGAGGCCGGCTTCCCGGACGGCGTGCTCAACGTGGTCACCGGCCGCGGCTCCGAAATCGGTGACGACGTCGCAAGCCACCCCGAAAGCGATGTCGTCGCGTTCACGGGTTCGACGCCGGTCGGACGTGGCGTCGCGGCCGCTGCCGGCGAAAACCTCGCGGTCGCCGCGATGGAACTCGGCGGAAACAACGCACACATCGTCACCGCCGAGGCCGACCTCGACATGGCCATCGACGCCGCCACGTTCGGTAGCTTCGTCCACCAGGGGCAGGTCTGTATCTCGATCAACCGACACCTCGTCCACGAAGATGTCTACGACGAGTACGTCGAGCGACTGACCGACCGAGCCGAATCGCTCCCGGCCGGGTCGGCTCACGACCCCGACACGATCGTCGGCCCGATTATCGACGAGTCTCAGCGAGACGAGATGCTCGAGTACGTTGAGGAGACCATCGAAGCCGGCGCGACCCTCGAGACCGGCGGCGAGACGGTCGACATCGACGGCGTCGACGACAGTCTCGTCGTCGCGCCGACGGTGCTCTCGGACGTGACAAACGACATGTCCGCCGCCTGCTTCGAGCACTTCGGTCCGATCGCACCCGTGATCCCGTTCTCGGATATCGACGAGGCGGTCGAACTGGCCAACAGTACGGAGTACGGGCTTTCGGGCTCCGTCCACGCGGGCGACGTCGGTACCGGCATGGAGATCGCTCGACGGATGGAAACCGGCATGGTCCACGTCAACGACCAGCCGATCAACGACGAAGCGCACGTGCCGTTCAGCGGAACGGGCGCATCGGGCATGGGCGGGTACAACACCGATGACTTCCTCGCGGAGGTCACCGAGAAGAAGTGGATCTCCCTCCAGCACGACGCTCGAGAGTACCCCTTCTAACACGGCCGAAACCCCTTTTAACACGACCTAACGCGATTTTCGCGGTTCGGATAACGTATCATCGGATCGGTTTTCGAAGGTGAACGTACAACAACCGAACGTGCCGGTAATCCGACTGCCGTACGCAGAAACGGACGTGAGTTCTCGAGAAGGTTCACGGTCAACGATACGCGTTCGAACGCCGGACTACGGGGAGGGCGCGACTGACCGATCCGTCTCTTCTTGCTCCGTCGAAATCGAGTCGACGAGCGCGGCCACGGCATCAGCGCCGCGTTTGGGCGACTGGAACGTCGGAACGCCGATGGCTTCCATCGCTCGGCGCTCTTCCTCGAGCGCGTGGTTCGGCCCGGCGATGGTGAAAAGCACCGGTTTGTCGATATCGTCGGTCAGCGACTCGAGTCCCTCGACGGGGTAGCCCAACGAGTCCTCGTAGATCTCGTAGACGATGACGATGTCGACGTTTTCGTCTCGAGCGACCGTGTCGATGACCTCGCCGAACTCGGGCATCGGCCGTCCCGTGTCGACGGGGTTTTCGGTGTAGGTGATACCTTGTAGGAGGTCGTCGACGGTCTCCTGCGTGTCGTCGGCGAGGTCTGGGAACTCGATGCCCTTCTGTTTGAGGGCGTCGGCGACGATGATTCCGGGACCCGCTTGGGCCGTCACGACGCCGACGTTCTGCCCGTCGGGAACCGGCGAGTCCGCGAGCGCGCGACTCGCGTCGATGAGTTCCGTGAGCGAGGAAACCATCGTCACGCCGCGGGTCGCCAGCGCTTGCTCGTACTGTCGGTTGTCCTGATCGGGTGCAGCGGTGTGAGACTGGACGAAATCACTCACGTCCGATTCGCCAACCTTGAACGCGACGATGGGCGTCTCGGCGTTCTCGCAGGCCTCGAGGAAGCCCTCGAAGTCGTCGGTCCCCTCGATGTGGAGCGCGATGGCGTCGGTGTTCGGATCCGCATCCAATTCGGGAATCAGTTCCGCGAAGCCGGTGTTCGCGCGGTTGCCGAGCCCGAACATCGCGGAGACGCCGTATCCTTCGCGCTCGAGTTGGAACGACGCCGTCACGCCGACGCCGCCGCTCTGTGCGAGAACCCCGACGTTGCCGGATTCGACCTCCCGAATTCGGGGGACGAACGAGCCGTAGAGATCGAGATCTGGGAGGATGTACCCGGCCGTGTTAGGACCGAGCAGCGTGATATCGTGCTCGTCGGCAAGGTCAGTGATCGTCCGCTCTAGGCGCTCGCCATCGGCGTCGACCTCGGCGAACCCGCCCGCGAAGATGACCGCCGCGCCGACGCCCGCCTCGCCACACTCCTCTATGACCTCCGGGAGTACCGGACCCGGCACGCAACACAGCGCGAGGTCGGCTTCGACATCGTGTACCGAGTCGACGAATTCGTAGCCGTAGACGGTGCCGGAACTCGAGGGGTTGACAGGATACACGTCGCCGTCGTAGGATTCGATGTTCGTCATGGCGTCGTTGCCGAGCTTGCCGGGCGTTTTCGACGCGCCGATGACGGCGATTCCGTCGGGGTCGAAGAGATGAGAGAGGGTCATATGAGAGTATTATCGAAGATTGTAATATGTATTTGGATGTTGCTTACCATCAGGAGATTATGTTTGATATTGTGTTCCAAAATCCCCTTTGAAGAGGAGATCTGCACCCGTAGCTTGCGAAGCCTCGAGCCAAATGGAGTGGGAACGAAAGAGCGTAAGAATAGTACCAATAATACAATATTGTGCCGCAATTTCTATTATTCCATAATTTGAGGCATACTATATTCAGATAGAATATAAATATCCGATTAGGTGAATGTTCGTATGGGTTATCAGCCATTATATACGGTAGACATATATTAGTAAATGCCCATAAGATATCCCACCGTGCTGAGAGTACGTTTCTCGTACAGGATATAGTTCGATAAACATTAGTTTTCTGTATTATTGTGATTTTTGCGCAATATAGATGACGGCAAATCGAGATCCGCCACGACCACACTTTCTGTGGCTGCCAACGACGAGCGAACGAGAACTCAAGAGCCGTCGAACTAAGGCGTTTCACCGACGATCGATTCGACGGCCTCGAGATCCGGCAGCGCCGTCATCGCACCGGTCGCCGTCGTCGTCGTGGCTGCAACGGCGTTGGCGAACGCGAGCGTGTCCTCGAGTTCGCGCCCGTCGTTCAACCCGGCGATTGCGCCGGCGACGAACGCATCTCCGGCACCCGTCGTGTCGACGACGTCGACCTCGTAGCCGGGATGGCTCGCGGTTCCCGCCCACGGCGCGTCGTCAGCGGCGACCCCGACGGCACCATCGGCTCCCTCCGTGAGCAAGACCGTATGGGGGCCCGCCTCGAGCGCATCTCGAGCGAGCGCGTCCGCGGACGACCCGTCGAAGCCGAGTAACTCGAGTTCGTTTCGTGTCGCTTTCAACACGTCGACTTCACCGAGCGCGTCTCGAGTAACGCGTCTGAGCGTGTCGACGTCCGGCCAGAGTTCCAGTCTCGCGTTGGGATCGAACGAGACGGTACAGCCGGCGTCGGTCGCGCGGTCGAGCAGGTCGACCATCGCGCCTCGAGCGGAGCCACTCGAGAGCGCGACGCCGCCGGCATGCACCCAAGCCGCCGACTCGAGCGTCGAATCTGTCACGGTTCCCGGTTCGAATCGCGTATCCGCGGTGTTCTCGCGGTAGAACGAGAAGGACCGATCGCCGGTCTCGTCGTGCGTGACGAACGCGAGGGTCGTCTTCGCGTCCGGGTCGCGCTCGATCAGGTCGTCCGGGAGTCCGTGGCTCTCGAGCGTTGCGCCGAGATAGTCGCCGAACGGATCCCGGGCGAGACGAGTCCAGAACAGCGGCGACTCCCCCAGACGGGAGAGGCCGACCGCGACGTTCGCGGGCGCGCCGCCCGCTCTGCGTTCGAACCCCTCAACGGTCGTCAGCGGACCAGATCGCTCGGGGAGAAAGTCGATGAGCGTCTCGCCGGCGACGACCACCTCGGGTGCCATAGTACCAGTTCACGCGACGGTGAGTAATGCGTTTCGGAGCGAAATTGGATGGGAGCCGGCTACGAACCTCCCTTACTCGAGATCGACCCACTCGCCGCGCTCGTCGCTGTCTTCGATAGCTGCGAGCACGCGCTGGGCCGACAGTCCGGCTTCGAAACTGGGTTCGTACTCCCCGCCCGCCTCGACCGCCGAGAGGAACTCGTAGTTCTCGTGGACGAAGGTGTGTTCCCAGCCGAGGACGTGACCCGGCGGCCACCAGTGGTCGAGGTACGGATCGTCCTCGTCGGTCACCAGAACTGTCTCGTAGCCGCGATTACCCTCGAGACAGACCTCGAGTTCGTTCAGGCGCTCGAGCGAGAAGCGCAGCCCCCCATCCGAGCCCTCGATCTCGATCGTGTGATCGTTCTTGTGTCCCGTCGCGTACCGGGTCGCCTCGAGCGTACCCATCGCGCCGCCCTCGAACTCGGCTTGCGCGGAGTAGGCGTCGTCGACGGTGACCGGACGGGTTTCATCGCTTCCTTCCACCGGGCGCTCGTCGACAAACGTACGGAGGTGGCCGCTCAGGCGAGTGATATCGCCGACGAGGAACTGCAGCAGGTCGACGGTGTGGGCACCGAGGTCGCCCAGCGCGCCCGAACCGGCCATCTCCTCGTCGTTGCGCCAGGACCACGGCGCGTCGGCATCGACGAGCCAATCCTGTAGATAGCGACCGCGAACGTGGCGTATCTCGCCGAGTTCGCCGGCCTCGAGCAGTTCGTTGGCGTACTGGATCGCTGGGACGAACCGGTAGTTAAAGGCACAGCCCGCGGGAACGTCCGCGTCTCGGGCGGCGTCGGCCATCGCTTCGGCCTCATCGAGCGTCGGCGCGAGCGGTTTCTCGCAGAAGACGGCCGTTCCGGCCTCGAGCGCCGCGATCGATGGCTCGGGATGGACGTGGTTCGGCCCGAGGTTGTAGAAGACGTCGACCTCGTCGATGACCTCCTCCCAGTCGGTCGAAATTGCATCGAACCCGAGTTGGTCGGCCGCGTCGGAGAGCGCGGATTCGTCACGCCCGACGAGAACGCTCCGTTCGATATCCGGCGCGTCGGGGAAAAACATCGGGAGGCGTGCGAGCGCGTTCGCGTGGGCTTTACCCATGAACCGATAGCCGAGGACGCCGACGTCGAGTGTCATATATCGGTATTAACAATAGACGTAATTAATGTTTTCCCCGCACAGGCAGCGCCGAGATCGTTCGATAGCTTGGCGGTGGTCGTCAGCTGAAGTGTCGGACACCGTTTTCCGAAAACGATCCCAGTAGGCCCGGAATACGCCGCTACTCGGCCCAGTAGGCTTCGCCCGGCTGCTCCCTGAAGATCGCTCGCTCGAGAAACGACACCGCTTTCTCGAGTCCTTCACGCGAACTGGTCAGCGAGTCCTCGTGTTCGATGCTCATCGTGCCGTCGTAGCCGACCATCCGTAGCGTCGAGACGATGTCCTTCCAGTGGGTTTCGTCGTGGCCGTAGCCGACCGACCGGAAGAGCCACGAGCGGTTCTCCTCGTCGTCGTAGGCCGTCGTGTCGAGGACTCCTTTCTCGCGGGCCTGTTGCTCGTAGATCCGCGTGTCTTTCGCGTGCACGTGATGGATGGCGTCGCGGTCGCCGAGGTATCGAATCGCGTCCGCGATCTCGATCCCCTGCCAGTAGAGATGGGAGGGATCGAAGTTGGCCCCGATCCGGTCGTTGGTCGCGTCGCGAAGCCGCGCCATCCCGTGGGGTTCGTACACCAGCATGTTCGGGTGCATCTCGATGGCCACGTCGACGCCGTGATCGTCCGCAAATTCGGCGAGATCCCGCCAGTACTCGAGGGCGACCTCCCACTGGTACTCGTGGGCGTCGGCGTGTTCGGAGGGCCACGGCGCGGTAATCCAGTTGGGCACCTCGTCGTCCGGCCCGCCGGCGGGAAGCCCGGAGAAGCCGGTGACGGTGTTCACCTCGAGTTGTGAGGCGAGACGGATCGCTTCGCGGAGTTCCATATCGGCACGGTCCCCGGTTTCCTCGTCTGGATGGAGCGGGTTGTTGTGGACCGCGAGGGCGCTGATCTCCATGTCGTAGGTCTCGAGTAGCTCCCGTACCTCCGCCTGCCGGTCGTCGTCGTCGAGGTGTGCCGACCGGTCGAGGTGGTGGTCGCCGGGATAGCCGCCGACGCCGGGTTCGATCGCGTCGACGCCGAGGTCGTCGAGATACGCGAGCGCATCCTCGAGCGATTCGTCTGCGAGCGGCGGTGTGTGGACGCCAATTTGCATACACCGCGTCAGTCGCGGCCCGATAAAATAAATGGTGGTGTTAGTTACCACGAGTGAGAGGGGACGATCACGGAGAGTGCCGAAAATCGATCGGGTCCCGTGTGGTATCGGTTATCGGGCGGCTTCGACGGCGTCGACGAACTCCGCGGCCGTCTCCTGGACTTGCTCCATATCGCCGGCTTCGATCGCGTCGTAGTCGACGATGGCGCTGCCGGCCCCGACTGCGAGTGCGCCCGCGTCGAAGAACTCGGCGACGTTGTCGGTCGAGACGCCGCCGGTCGGAACGATCGGGAGATCGCCGAGCGGTCCCTGAAGCGCGCTGATGTGGCCCGGACCGACCGTCGTGGCCGGGAACATCTTCAGAATATCCGCGCCGGCTTCGACCGCCGTGACGGCTTCGGTCGGCGTCATGACGCCCGGAACCGAGACGACGCCGTGGCGGTTGCAGGTCGTGATGACGTCGGGGTTGACGTCCGGTGCGAGGACGAACTTTGCACCCGCGTCGATCACAGACTGGGCCGTCGGCGCGTCGAGGACCGTCCCCGCGCCGACGACCGCGTCGGTGTCGGAGAGTTCCTCGTCGACCGCGGCGATCTTCTCGCGGGCGCGGTCGCCGTCGGCGGTGACCTCGATTCCGTTGACGCCGGCGTCGTGGATGGCTCGAGCGACGGGAACGATCTGGTCGTCGTCGATGCCCCGAAGGACCGCGATGACGCCGCTTTCGACCAGGCGATCCGTGACGGAGTCGTGATGTACCATACGAGAGCGTTAGATTCGCCGCCGGTTAAAAGCTACCGAGTTCGACACAGATCGAGCAGGAGCGACCTCGAGACGGCCGAAACCCGGTAAAAATTCGTTAGCAACTTTGGCGACGGATCGACGGGCGACTTGCGAGCGCATCGAACGGGGGTCGTGTTCCGACAAGTTGAGGTGTCCAAACCGAGATTGCGTACGTAGAGACCATGAACAGAGACACGTTAGCCGACACGCTCGAGGATGCGGGCCTGTCGCCCTATCAGGCCGACGCGTTCGTGACCTTGCTCGAGCGCGGCTCGGCTTCGGCGACCGACATCGCGAAGGCGAGTTCGGTCCCCGACGCGCGGATCTACGACGTCTTGCGCGACCTCGAGGAGGACGGCTACATCGAAACGTACGAGCAAGATAGCCTCCACGCACGCGCTCACGACCCCAGCGACGTGCTCTCGGATCTGCGGGCGCGAGCGGACCGGTTCAACACCGCCGCGGACGAAATCGAGGATCGGTGGAGTCGCCCGGCCTTAGAAGATCACAAGGTGAGCATCGTCAAGCGTCTCGATACGGTGCTCGCCCGAACCGACGAGCTGATTCGATCGGCAGAGGATCAGGTGAAAATCGCAGTGACGATCGGGCAGTTCGACGAACTGTCTGACGCGCTCGCGGCAGCCTACGAGCGCGGGGTCAACGTGAAAGTCTGTCTGTCCACGATGGACGATGATCCGTCGCTGCCGGACGATTCGGTGTTCGAAACGACGTGTACGGAAGCGCGATACCGCAAACTCCCCTCGCCGTTCCTCGCGCTGATCGACCGGTCGTGGGCCTGTTTTTCCCCACACGGACGTAGCACGGATCAGTACAGCATCATCGTCAACGACCTCACCTACGCCTACGTCTTTCACTGGTACTTTCTTACGGGCCTCTGGGAGTTCCACGAGTCGGTGTACTCAGAGCGACGCGATGGGGAACCGATCACGTACGTCGACATGCGCCAGTGTGTCAGGGATATCGAGCCGTTGCTCGAGGACGGGGCATCGATCGAGGCGACCGTCCACGGGTTCGATACGGAAACGGGCCGCGAGTTAACGCTCGAGGGGACGATCACGGATGCCACCTACGCGGGAATCAACGCGGCGGACGAGCGGGAAGCGACGATCTCACAGCTCGCGGGAAAAGTGTCGATTACCCTCGAGACCGACGGGGGAACCTACACTGTCGGCGGCTGGTCGGCGCTGCTCGAGGACGTCGAAGCGACCAAGATTACGATCGGCTCGCTCGAGTAACGCGTATCGACGCCATGGCTCGAATAGCGCGTGTTGATACCATTGTTCGGGTAACGTGTACTGACGCCAGTGGGCTTGATCGGACGATCAGTGAGTGAGTGATCCGGTGGATGTTCCGTCGTTTTTGTTCCTCGTGTTCACCACCGAGACGGGCACGTATTCGACGGCGACGGAGAGCGATCTGGGCGTGAGAAGAGTTTTCGCTCGAGGGACAGTTATTGACTACACCCGTTGTAACTAATCCAAAATTATAAATACACACAGTCAAGACTGTCTCTCATGCCTGACAACAGTTCACAGGGAACGAAAACGGACGGCTCGAGCGTGTCGCGGCGAACAGTCCTCAACGCGGCGGGGGCAGCAGGGGTGACCGGCGCATCGGTCGGGCTCGCCGGCTGCATCTACGGCGGGAGTAGCGGGGCAGACGGCGTCGTCTGGGGGTTCGACCCGGACGCTGCGGACGCCGTCGGCGACGAGATTATCGATCTCCTCTCCGAAAACGGCCTCGATGACGATATCGACGTCACTCTCCAACCGGGTGACAGTGATACCGGAGCGCGACGAGATACGTACACGAACCTGTTGCAGGCCGAAGAGACCCAACCCGATCTCTTCTTGATGGACAACGGCTGGGTCAACACGTTCATCCAGCGCGGCGACATCGCCAATCTCAGCGAGGAACTCGAGCAGTCGGAACTCGATCGGATCGACGAAGAGTACTTCGAGGCCTTCACGGAAACCGCACGCGATCCGGGCAGCGGTGATCTGTACGGCGTGCCGCTATTTCCGGATTACGCGACGATGCAGTATCGCAAGGATTTCGCCAGGGAAGCAGGCTACGACGACGAAGATTTCGAGGAGTGGGCGACCGAGCCGATGACCTGGTCCGAGTGGGCCGATGTCACCGAGGACATCGTCGCGAACTCCGACGCCTCTTACGGGCTGGCCACGCAGTTCGACACCTACGAGGGAACCGCCTGCTGTTCGTGGAACGAGGTCATGACCTCCTTCGGCGGCGCGTACTTCGGCGGGGAGGAACACCTTCTGGGCCCGGTCGGCGACCGACCGATCACCGTCGACGAACCGGAGTTCATCGAGGCACTCAGTATGATGTACACCTTCGTCGCGGATGAACGCGACGATAATACGCTCGAGGAGTATCCGACCGAACTCGCGACCTCGTCGATCACGTCGTGGACAGAAGAGGACGCGCGACAGGCGATCGCCAGCGGCGAGGCGGCCATGCAGCGAAACTGGCCGTACGCGATCGTCGATACGATCGAAAGCGACGAAAACGACGTCTCCGCCGACGATTACGGCGCGATGCCGATGCCCTACGCAGTTTCCGAAGACGAGGCGGCCCAACCGGGTGCCGGCGGGACGACCTCCGCGCTCGGCGGCTGGCACGTCGTGCTCAACCCCAACTCCGAGCGCAAAGAGGACGCGCTCGAGGTCATGCGAACGACGATGGCCGACGACTTCAACCTGGGCCTGTTCGAGATCTGGGGCTGGATTCCGCCGAAACCCGGCCTGTTCGAGACGGAGCAAGCAGCGGCGGTCGAACCGATCGGCGACTACATGGAGACGCTCCGGGTCGCTGGTGAGAACGCGATACCTCGCCCGGCCACGACCGAGTGGACGAACCAATCGGGCGTCATCGCAACGGAAGTGAATCGGGCGGTCGCCGGGGAGAAGAGCCCGGCAGACGCGGCCGCCGATCTCCAGGAGAGCCTCGAGGAAACCGAATCCTAACGATGAGCACCGAAAATCAACCGAGTGGACCCGCTCGAGAATCCCGGCGGTCCGGCCCGCTCGTGCGAACCGTCCGGTGGATGGAAAACCTCGGCGAAACGGGGTTCGCGTACTTCCTGCTGACACCGGTGTTTCTCGTTCTCGGAACGATCGCGCTCTATCCACTCTTGCGGACGTTCGAACTCTCCCTGTACACGAACGTTCTCATCGAGGCCGAGTTCGTCGGCCTCGAGAACTACGTGAAGTTACTCACCGGCGAGGCGAACGCGGATTTGCCAGGGACCACGACGTTCCTTCCCGATAGCGTGAGTACGAGCGGGCGCTTCCCGTTCGTCCACGTCGAGGGGCTCCTGCGGAGCGCGCTCGTCGTAACGCTGTTGTTTACCGTCGTGAGCGTCTTCTTCGAGACGATCATCGGCTTCGGACAGGCGCTGGTGCTCGACCAGGACTTCCACGGTCGGCGCTGGGTCCGCGCGGCGATCATCATCCCGTGGGCGATTCCGATCGTCATCCAGGGGATGATCTTCTATCTCATGTTCGATCCGACCGCCGGCTTTCTCACCGAGTACCTCGGCCCGCTGGGGATCATCGCCCAGGAGAACACGCTCAACGATCCGCTGAGTTCGCTGTTGATTATCACGGTTGCGGACATCTGGAAGACGACGGCGTTCATGGCGTTGCTCATCCTCGCCGGCCTCCAGAGCATCGACCGAAACCTCTACGAAGTCGCGAGAGTCGCCGGTGCAAGTCGCTGGCAGCAGTTCAAGATGATCACGCTGCCACTCGTGTTGCCGGCGCTCGGGATCGCCGTGCTCTTTCGGACGATCGACGCGATGAGAGTCTACGGACTCATCGACTCGGTCTCGGGCTGTTCGACCGTCCCTTCGCTCTCGTGTATGGTCGTCATGACGTTCAACTCCAATCGAGGGCTCGCGGCAGCAATCGCGTTCGTGACCGCGGCCATCATCGGGTTGCTCGTCACGGTCGTGATCTACCAGCAGTACAAGGAGGGGATCTGAAATGGCGACGAGTACCGAATCGTCGTCAGATTCGACGGGCGGACCACTCGAGCGCTGGGCCCGGAGCGTCCTCACGAACAAGGACAAACGCGATCGACTGTACAAACTGTTGTTCTACGTCGCCGCGGGCTTTTTCCTCGTGACGACGCTGTTTCCGTTCTACTGGCTGCTCGTGCTCGCGTTGACGCCCAACAGCCAGATCATCGGCG
Source organism: Halostagnicola larsenii XH-48 (assembly GCF_000517625.1). Classification (GTDB taxonomy): domain Archaea; phylum Halobacteriota; class Halobacteria; order Halobacteriales; family Natrialbaceae; genus Halostagnicola; species Halostagnicola larsenii. Next base: position 464,282 of record NZ_CP007056.1, read on the forward strand.
GCGACTGGGGCGTTTCGCTCCCGCTTGTCGGGACGGAGGTGCCGCTCCCGCACCCGCAGGGATACAATATCGGCGCGTTCGTCGAAGTGTTCCAGCAGGTGCCGTTCCACCTCTACGTGTTCAACAGCTTCGTGCTCGCGACCACGACGACGATCATCGTCCTGGTAATCGCGAGTCTCGCGGGCTACGTTTTCGGCCGCCTCGAGTTCCCCGGTCGAGGGCCGCTGATGCTCGCCGTACTGGTGGTTTCGTACTTCCCTCCGGCGGCGTTTCTGGTGCCGCTTTTCGACGCGTTCCTCGGGAACGCGATCACGGTGCCGTTCCTCGGGATCGAACTCTTCTCGCCGCCGCGGCTGGTGAACACGCCGGGGTCGATGATCATGCCCTTTAGCGCGCTGTTCATGCCGCTTGCCATCTTCATCCTGACGACGTTCTACTCGCAGATCCCCGACGGACTCGAGGACGCCGCTCGCGTCGAGGGTACCACCCGACTGGGCGCGCTGTTCCGGGTGATCATGCCGCTTTCGGCCCCCGGCATCGCGACGGCCGCGGTGTTGACGTTCATCTCGGTCTACAACGAGTACTTCTTCAGTTCGATCATGTCGCTGCAGAACGAGCCCCAGCAGTGGTCGCCGCTGGTCGGGGGAATCCTGAGCTATCAGGACCAGTACACGACGGACTTCAACCTGATGGCGGCCGCGAGCATCATCGGCGTCATCCCCGTCGTCATCATCGTCATCTTCGCACAGGAACGAATCGTCAGCGGCCTCACCGCAGGAGCGCTCAAGGAGTAATCGGATCATGGTACCACAGAACATATGGCACGAGTAACACTACAGGACATCACGAAACGCTACGAAGACGTCGTCGCCGTCGACGAGATGAATCTCGAGATCGAAGATGGAGAGTTCGTCTGTCTCGTCGGCCCCTCGGGCTGTGGCAAGTCGACGACGATGGAATCGATCGCCGGATTGACCACGCCGACCGACGGAACGATTCGGATCGGCGACTCGGACGTCACGACGCTGCCGCCGAAAGACCGTGGGGTCGCGATGGTCTTCCAGAACATCGCCCTGTTCCCCCACATGGACGTCTACGACAACATCTCGTTCGGGCTTCGGCTCCGTGACTTCGACACGGACGAAATCGACGAGCGGGTCGAACGCGCGACCGACATCGTCCAGCTCGAGGGCATGCTCGGTCGGATGCCCGAGGAGATGTCGGGCGGCCAGCGCCAGCGCGTCGCGATCGCCCGGGCGATCGTTCGGGATCCGGCCGTCTTCCTCATGGACGAACCGCTCGCGAACTTAGACGCGAAGCTGCGCGTCCACATGCGAACCGAACTCCAGCGCCTACACCAGGAACTGGATACGACGATCATCTACGTGACTCACGATCAGGCCGAGGCGATGACGATGTCGGATCGGATCGCCGTCATCAACGGCGGCAGGCTCCAACAGATCGACCCGCCGCTCGTCTGTTACAACGAACCAGCGAACCTGTTCGTCGCCGGATTCATCGGCTCGCCGTCGATGAACTTCCTCGAGGGGCGAGTGACTCAAACCGGGCTCGAGACCGAGCCGTTCGACCTCGATTTCGAACCAACGAACCTCTCCGGCGTGATCCAGGGCGACAGTGTCACGGTGGGAATCAGGCCCGAAGACGTCTCGCTCGAGCGCGGTCGGCAGGCAACCGCGACGCAGTCGGCTCCAATCGAGGCGACGACGGACGTCTTAGAGCCGATGGGCGACGAAATCTTCGTCTACCTCGACCTCGAGGGAAGCGACCCTGATTCGGTAGACGGTGGCGGGATGGGCGGGGCGGCGAATCAGCTCCTGGTGAGCGTCGAACCGGATCTCGAAATCGCCGCGAACGAAGCGGTCACCGTCACGCTCGATCGGTCGAAGGTACACCTGTTCGACGGCGAATCCGGCGAAGCCCTCACGCACGGACTCGAGGAGCTTCCGGGAGAACGCCGCGAACAAAAACAGCACCAGCCGGCGGGTGAGGCAGATGAGTAGTCTGATTCCGATCCTCTACTACGGGGGATTGCTCGTGTTGTTTTTCTTCTGGATCTACGGCATCGTCTCGTTCGCGAGGGACGTGAAACGGCGGGTGATTCCGGGGATCAAACAGTACCGACGCGGGCGACGACGGCTCGCCGAGACGGACGAACGGGACCGAGAGCGCGAGGAGAACGAACGACAGCTCTACTGACAGTATGAAACGAAAGAACGAGCGCGCTGAAACGAAGCGAAAGTCGACGCGACAGCGAGCGATCCAGCAGCGACTCGCGACGAAATCACTGCGATCTACCCACGAATGAGTACACACTTCACACAGATTCGAACCGGTATAGTCGGACTCGGAAACATCGGCGACCACCACGCCCAGCGCCTCGAGAAACTCGGCGTTTCCTTAGTCGGCGGCATGGACGTATCCGCCGACGCGCGCGAAGCGTTCGCGAAACGATACGACACAACCGTCTACGAGGATCATCAACGACTCTACGACGACGTCGACGCGGTCATCATCACGACGCCGAACAAGTTCCACGAGGAGTACGCCGTCGACGCGCTCGAGCGGGGTTTGCACGTCCTCCTCGAGAAACCCCTCGCACACACGCTCGACAGTGCAGAACGGATCGCGGCCGCCGCGGCCGACGCCGAGGGGAACTGTATGATCGGCTTCAACAATCGGTTTTTGAACGCCGTCGAGGTCATCAAAAATCGGCTGGAAGAAGGCGAGTTGGGAGAGATTACGCACATAGAGGCCAACTACGTCCGCCGTCGCGGAATCCCCGGGCGTGGCTCCTGGTTCACTACTGAGGGGATTTCCGGCGGCGGATCGCTCATCGACCTGGGCGTTCACGCGATCGATCTCGCGCTCTATCTGCTCGGCTATCCGGAGGTCGACGCGGTTTCCGGCGTGACCCGATCCGAATTCGGCGGGCGCTCGGACTACGCCTACCTCCAGATGTGGGGCGACGACGTCGGACCGGAGGGGTTCGACGTCGACGACTCGACGAGCGCGTTCATCCGCTGTCGGGGCAATCGGACGATCAGCCTCGAAACCGCCTGGGCGACCAACCGACCGCCGACCCACGAGTTCGTCGTCCGCGGGACCGAAGCCGCCGTGTGTTTCGACCTCCTCGAGAACGACCTCTCCGTCCACACGGTTCGTTCGGACGGTGTCAACCAGTTCGAGGATACGACGATTCAGACGGCCGAAACCGACACGCACGGCGACGAACAGAAGGCGTTCTTCACCGCCATCGCGGAGGGAGAAAACGCCGAGGACAACGTCGAGCAAGCGTTGACCGTCCAGCGGATCATCGACGGTATCTACCACTCGAGCGAGGCGGGACTCCCGGTGACGCTGAACGAACCCGAAACGGCGGTTCGAGCGGATCCACCGTCACAAAAGCGGTAAGCCACACCCGACGACTGCGGGAAATTCGGTCGGGCCGCCGGCGATCGGCACAGACTCGGCTTACATAGCTATGGCTGTAACATTTTACGCCGGTTGCTGAGTTCTCTGGTAGATTTTACGATCCGGCAGGATCATCGGGCAGCGACGAATCGAGAGCGCCTAGTGGACCGATCGTTCGTCGGACGTGTCGATCTGCTCGATCGGATCCGCGTTGCCGAACGTCGTGGACGACTCGGTACTCCCGTCGAGCCAGTCGACTGCGTTGTGAAGCACTCGCCTGATCTCCGGCTGGTGGTAGACGGGATAGGTCTCGTGTCCCGGCCGGAAGTAGAAGATTCGGCCCGACCCGCGGGTGTAACAACAGCCCGACCGAAACACCTCGCCGCCCTCGAACCAGGAGTTAAAAACCAGCGTATCCGGTTGAGGAATGTCGAACCGCTCGCCGTACATTTCCGCCTCCGGTACTTCGATGTACTCGTCGATGCCGTCGGCGATCGGGTGACTCGGCTCGACGACCCAGAGCCGTTCGGTCTCCGCGGCTTCGCGCCACTTCAACGAACAGGTCGTTCCCATGAGCCGCTTGAAAATCTTCGAGTAGTGACCTGAATGCATGACGAGCAGCCCCATCCCCTCGAGCACGCGGTCGTGAACGCGGTCGACGATTTCGTCTTCGACCTCGTCGTGAGCGGCGTGGCCCCACCACGTGAGCACGTCAGTTCGCTCGAGGACGGCCTCCGTGAGACCGTGGTCTGGTTCGTCGAGCGTTGCCGTCTCGACCGAGAAGTCGTCCTCGAGGGCGTCGGCTATCGCCGCGTGAATCCCGTCGGGATAGAGTTCGGCGACGGTGTCGTTCTCTCGCTCGTGGCGAAACTCGTTCCAGACGGTAACGTGGGTCGTCATTGGCGGGTTTTCCAGAGCAACGGGCAAATACGTTCGGCTTTCCGTCGGCAAAATCGAACGGCGAGCGCGGGCGGAATCGGCAGCCTCGAGCGATCGACAAAACCGAAGGGGCGTCGCAGCGATCGAAAGTACAGGAATCGCTTTTCAGGCTGGATCGCGAGGACGACGTATGGCCGAACAACTCCGGACCGGAATCGTCGGAACCGGCGGCTGGGGAACGCACATCGCAGAACAGTTCCACGAGCACCCGGACGCCGAGGTCGTCGCGCTCGCTGACATCGCAGCGGAGAGTCGAACGCAGGCCGGCGAGACGCTCGAGGTTCCCCCGTCGAATCGATACGAGGACCACGAGTCGATGCTCGAGCGGGCGGACCTAGACGCCATCCAGATAAGCTCGCCGCACGAACTCCACTACGAGCAGACGATAGCCGCACTCGAGGCCGGCGTCCACGTCTTCTGTGAGAAACCGTTCACGCCGGGTCTCGAGCGAGCGCGCGATCTAGCTCGGCGAGCGCAGGCGAGCGAGCAGGTGCTGATGGTCGGCTACCAGCGACACGTCAATCCGGCCTACGTCGCGATTCGGGACGCGATCTCCGATGGTGATCTCGAGCCGAAGGTCGTGACCGCGGAGCTTACCCAGGACTGGATCGAAACCGTCGCCGGTACCTGGCGGGTTAACGCCGACCTCAGCGGCGGCGGCCAGCTCTACGATAGCGGGAGCCACCTCCTCGACGCGATTATCTGGATGCTCGACGACGTTCCGACACACGTGAACGCGGAGATGGAGTTCTACGAGGAACCGCCGGTGGACGTACAGGCGGCGCTGACGGTTCGGTTCGACAGCGGCACGATCGCGAACATCACCGTCTCCGGGGACTCTCCCGACGTCTCGGAACGGATCGCCGTCCGCGGCGACGGGGGGCGGTGTCTACTCGAGGGAAGCGGGTGGACCGACCGAGAGGTGACGATCACCGACGCGAGCGGTGCGGTGCAGACCTCGCTCGAGGGAGCGCTATCGTCGTACGGAAAGGTCGACGCCTTCGTTCAGGCCGTCAAAACGGGGACGGAGCCGCCCGCGACGGCGGAAAACGCGCTACAGGCGACGGCGTTGACCGAAGCAGCCTACGACTCGGCCCGACTCGGCGAGCGCGTCCCGGTCGAACCGAACTGAACAACGGGTCGAATTGCAGTATGGGGTAGGTCTGGGTTCTCGGAACGAGCGAGCACAGAATAGAGGTCCCGAAATTAAAAATAGAGTCTCATTTTAGACCAACCATTCGTATCGGACATCACGGATGAGTCTCACACACGACCTTCTACCTCGGATCGGTGACAAAATTCCCTCCGTTCCATCCGAGGAGGCGGTACCGAACCAGTAACTCGAGTGCTGCGACGACAACGAACCCAAACGACGCAATGCCCACGAATGGGATATGCAACGCAGTGTCGGGTGATGTGAATACCTCTGTATGGAGACTGTTTGTGAGTACCCAGCTATAGAGGAGGAAGGGAATGACAATACCTCGAGAAAGCAACGCTGTGAGGGAAATCGCAGTCGCGGCAGTAGCCACAGCGAATCCGATGCCATATCCCGAAATCGTCCCCCACATCTGGCCTTGAACGAGTACTACCGTCGTCGCAAGTCCGACGAGGACGCTACAGCCACTAACGAGGATCCCCAATTCGTACCGTGATAACGGGAGTTCTGGCAGGTTTCGAAGGCGATCATCGTGATACTCATATCCCCGGCGAATCGCAAACTCAGCGACGCCAGCAACGAGCAAGAGTGTGAGCCACAGATACCACGTACTAGCGTACGAGAGCGTATGAAAAGCCCCATCAACGATAGCGTTGCCGCCTAGTTCACCGACCTGTTGCGGTGACGGTGTCGTCAACTCCACAGACACGACAGCGGCGAGAACCAAGAAAAATCCACCACCGGGGGCGAAAAGGCCTGTATGGGACGAAAACCCCACCGAGATCAACCCCAGAAGGAATGCCCCTAGTACGAGAATCCAGAAACCAGTCGGTGACATAACAATATGATAGTCGAAGTATGACAGAAGGGTTCCGACGACACCGACGCTCACGAGGCCACCAACTGCACCGGTCACTATCGACTTTCTGTTTGGTCGGTTCATTCTCGGACACACACCACGTTTCGGGGGAACATACCGGTCGGCAGGAAAGTTCTCGACCGTATCATTCTCTCGTAACAACCAGCGAGTATCGATCGATCACAGTTCTGGGTACGGAGGGCATCATCGGTGAGTAGTTGTGATTCATACACATATAGATAAATACGTTTTGAGTGTCACTGACTGTATCTGCTCGAAATCAGGGGATTTCCGCCGAAGTCGAAATACCGGTGGACGCATCGACTCGGAGGGGGATAACAGTAGCTGCAGTGTCGACGACACGATATCCGTCTGTATACTGCTCGAGTTCGTCCAATAATTCGCGACGTCTATCGGGAAGGTACTTCTACTGGTGGCAGACACATGGTGGAGTCAGCGAGACCAGTGTCGGAACCCCTAAATAACCAACCGTAACAGTCAGCGTATGGGACAGACGAGATACGATTTCACGGACGAAACGGTAATCGTCACGGGCGGAACGTCGGGTATCGGTCGCGCGGTGGCACGTCGATTCGGCGAGGCCGGTGCGACGGTCGTCGTTGCGGACATTCGCGAGGAACCCAAAGAGCGCGACGAATCCGCACCGACGGCGGAGGCGATCGAAGACGACGGCGGTCGCGCGACGTTCGTCGAAACCGATGTCTCGAGCCCGCCCGAGGTCGTCTCGGTCGTCGAGGCCGCCAGGGAGTTCGGCGGCGTCGACGTGATGGTCAACAACGCCGGCATCTACCGACACGCCTCGCTGCTCGAGACCGACGTCGACTCGTTCGATCAGGTGTTCGCCATAAACGTCCGCGGCGTGTTCGCGGGCTGTCGTGCGGCCGCCAGGGACATGCTCGAGCGCGGCGAGCCGGGTTCGATCGTCAATACGGCCTCGATCAGTTCGGAGTACGCCCAGGTCGGCCACACGATGTACGACGCCTCCAAGGGAGCGGTGATGATGCTCACTCGAGTCGCCGCGCTCGAACTGGCCCAGTACGATATTCGGGTCAACGCCGTCGCGCCGGGGATCATCGAAACGACGTTCGGGAGCGGCAATCCCGACGCCGAGAGCCGCGTCGACGACCAGTTCATCCACGAGGACGCGGGGCTTCCAGATATCGGCGAACAGGGCCAGGAGGCGAGGATTCCGATGGATAGGATGGCTTCGCCGGAGGAACTCGCTGGGTCGTACCTCTTTTTGGCTGCCGACGACGCCTCCTATATCACCGGGCACCTACTCTACGTCGACGGCGGCTATCAGATCGTCTAGGTGAGTCGTCGATGGCACCACCAATCGGGGTTCATCGAGTCGAATATTCGTGCTTTCAGTACAGTTAAGCGCCCAGCCGCAACACGGTGATGCGATGACACTCGAAACGATCCTGTTAGCAGTCGGACCCAACGATGTCGGCCGTCGAGAGGAAATCCTCGAGACGGTACTCGAGGTCGCACAGCCAGCCGATGCGACGGTAGTGCTCTCGCACGTGTTCACGGAAGACGAGTACGACGACGTTCTCGATCAACTTAATTTGAATGCGAGTTCCGAACCGATCGAAACGGACCGAGTCGCCGACCGATACGCGGGAATACAGGACTTTACGGCCGACCTCGAGCGAGCGGATATCGAGTACGAGATTCGAGGCTGCGTCGGCGAACGCGGAACGATGATCGTCGATCAGGCGACGGAACTCGAGGCGGATCGTGTCGTCGTCGCGGGTCGTGCGCGCTCGCCGGTCGGGAAAGCGGTCTTCGGATCGACGGCCCAGACCGTTCTGCTGTCCGCGCCGTGTCCGGTGACGTTCGTCTGTAGCGAAAACTGACTCGAGCCGCACTTTCGATCGACGCTTTGTGGGTGTTTCTACTGGTAACTGTGCTCACGCGGAAGACTGCCGTAATCGATGACAACGAGCCTCAGTCAGCGCCAAGCCGTGGAACGAAACCGCACCGTTGACAGCTCGAGGGGCGGGTTCCAACCACGACCGGTTCGGAACAGTGGGGGCAAATGTACTCCATGGTTCACCGCACAATCGACAATACCTAAAATGTTACTACGACAATTGCCGAATGAGACTGTGCAGACACTGCGCCAAAGACGATTTATCCATCGATCGATCCGTTCAATCGTCGGCGGTGCTCGTCTCCGGCCGAAACGCTTCGCTGATGGACTTCCACTTGTTCGTCCGAAATCGCCAGTAGTTGATCGCGGCGGGGACGCTCTTTTCGGCCACGAACGAGAGATACAGCCCCCAGTAGCCGAGACTGGTCGTCGCGCCGAGGTACGCCAGCGGTATCGCGCCGCCGAAGACGCCGATGGACTGACTCAGGAAGGGGATCCGCGTATCGCCGCTGGCGTCGAGCGGACCGGCAGCGGCGGCCGTCACGCCCTGAAAGAGAACGGCGACACAGGCGGCGTACACGAGGTTCGTGGCGATGGGGATCTCGGCGCTCGTCGGGTCGTCGACGAATAGCATGACGATCTGGTCGGCAAATAGTGCGATAATAACGGCGGACACCGCGTACGTAGCTACCGAGAATCTAATAATGTCGTTGCCGTAAGCCTCCGCGAGGCGTTCATTGTTCTGGCCGAGCGCCTGGCCGACCAGACTCGAGGAGGCCAGTCCGAAACCCCAGCCGGGCGTGTTCATCAGTCCCCAGATTCGGCGGGCGATGACGAACGCGGCGACGGTGGTTTCCCCGAAGATGTCGAGGATGGAGAGCATGGGGAACTCCGCGACCGTCCAGACGAGGTTCCGAGCCCCGATCGGGAGGCCTATTTTGACGATGTCCCGAAGCGTGTCGGGATCGACGTAGGTCCCGAAGGGATCGACCTCGACGGGGAACGAACCGACCCCGGGGACCCGTCCGGTCGCGATTCCGAGCGCGAAGACGAAGGCGATGACGACATTCGAGAGGACGGTCCCGAGCGCCGCGCCGGCAACGCCCCAGCTGAGGCCGAAGATAAAGACCGTGTTCAATACAATGTTGAGCACCGCGCCGCTGGCCCGGACCTGCATCGCCGTGTAGGCGTCGTCCGCGCCGACGAGCGTCCGACTCCCGACGAGGTTGAGCCCGGCGAACGGAATGCCAAGCCCCACGACCTGCAGGTAGGTCGCACCGTGTTCGATCGCCTGCTCATTGCTGCTGATCAGCGAGATGAGTTCCTGGGGAAACGTCCAGAAGACGACGGTAACGGGAACGCTGATCGCGACGACGAAAAGCGTACTCGAGCGGACGGCGAGTCCGAGTTCCTCGGTGGCGTCGGCTCCGAACCGTTGGGAGACGAGAGCAAGCGTTCCGCCGGCGACGCCGCCGCCGATCGCGAACGCGAGCCCCCAGAACGGACCCGCGAAGCCGACCCCGGCGATGGCCGCCTGCCCGACTGCGACGCCGACCATCGCGACGTCGACGACGTTTTTCGACATCCGAGCGATGCCGGTGACGATCCGCGGCCAGGCAAGTACCGTCGTCTGCACGGCGCGTTCGCGGTCGATGAGCCCGAGTCGGGCGAGTCCGAGGCCGATGTACAGAATCGTCAGTCGGAGCGGGTTTGGGTACCGGGTCACGTGGTGATGCGGGCTCTTTCGCGCTGTCTTCAATGGGTGTTTGTTACCCGGCAAAGGGTTCCTCGAGCAGGGCGAGGGCGGGTCGGCTCAGCAACACGGACCACTGAATGCGATCGGACGAGCCAACCGGGTGCGAGAATTACATCGACGGGCCGGCTCGAGTAATACCAAACGTCGTCACGCCGTGGGTCTCCGCACACGTCGGCGCACCGTTTAGCACGGCGACGAGTTCCTCGAGCAGTTCCGCAGGCGACGTACGCCCCGCGTGGATGTCGATGTCTTGTGCGAGCGCGCTGTAGGTATCGTCGTCACCGGTCACCTTGAGTACCGGAGCGACGGGATGGCCGGTCGGAATGCCGTCCGCCGTAACGTGGATGAGCACCTGTGCGCCGGCGGCGACCAAGCCCGTGGCGGCCTCCGCGAACGAGGACGGGGCATCCATCAGGGCGACGCCGCCTTCGTGGGTCGCGGGGTCGGCGTATCGGAGAACGTCCCGAACCGGCAGGCGACCCCAGAGAGCGGCGACCTGCTCGTACTCGGTTTCGGTCGCTCTGGATCGGGCCGAAGTGACTCGAGGCGGCTCCGAACGCGCGCGCTCGACCAACGCCGCCATCCCCTCGCGTGCGTCGTCGGTCGCGAGATCCGCTCGAACGGCGTTCTCGTGGGGCAACACGCGATCGGTCGCGCCGACCACCACACTGACACCCGTCTCGACCAGTTCCTCGACGACCGCACCCACCAGCGGATCCGCTCGCTCGAGCGAGGACGGGCGAAGGTCGCTGGCCACGATGCCAACCGTCAGGTCCTCGAGAGCCATATCAGCGCGTTCGTCGGCGACGGCCCCGGAACGCAGTTCCTCGGCGGCCGAGACCCCTTCCTCGAAACACGCCTCCGTCCCACCGGCTTCCTGAATCGTCGTCCGACGGACGGGCACGCCCCGCGCCCGCAATTCCGCGGCGACGTCGTCGCTCTGGATCGTCTCGCAGCCGAGCCCGACGACGACGGTGCCTGTGACGTTGGGATTCGCGCCGACGCCGACGAAGGTTCGCTGCGTCTGGTCTCGATCGGCCCCGATCTGGCCGCAGCCGTGGTCGTGAGGTGCGCTCCACGCGCCGTCGACCGCCGCACCGATCCGTTCGGCGACGGTGTGCGAACAGATCACCGACGGCAAGACCAGCACGCGGTTGCGGACGCCGAGGTCCCCTCGTTCTCGGAGATATCCCGAGACGGGACGGTCGGACCGGGGAGCTGTCGCGTCCGATCGTCGCCTGCCGGCTCGAGTCCCATCGACTCGGGTTCTATCAGCTCGGGCCCCATCGACTCGAGAATCCGGTTTTCGTCCGTCATCTGAGGAACGTCTCTTCCCAGTCATCGATCGGACACCTCGGCTGTGGTATCACCGCGGCCTCGATTGCTCTCGCAGTTGTGCGTGTGGACCCAGTCGCCTGGCTGGATGGCTTCCGTCGCAGTGGCGATAACCGAGCCGTACTTTCGGACAGGGTCGCCCGCCGGTATCGGCTCCATCGCGACCTTGTGACCGAACGGAACGTTTTCGGTAAGTTCGATCGTTCGACCGTCGTAGGAAAGCGACGAGGCCGCCTCGAGATCCGCGAGCGCCGTAGCAACGGTATCGTCGCGGTCGAGGACGAGTGCGCGGTCGTCGATCGTCTCGCCTTTCATAGCGGGTCACCCAGCGCCGCGAGCTCTCGCGGTTGGATCTCGTTGATCGCGAATTCCGCCATGCCGCGGCGTTCGGCCTCGGTGAGCGTCCCGTCGGCGACGGAAAGCAGCGTCCGGTAGATCCGATCGCCGACCTCGGCGATGGACTCGCCCTCGAGGACGGTGCTCGCGTCGACGTCCATGTTCGATGCCATCCGATCTGCAGTGTCGGGATTGCCGGTCACTTTGATCACCGGAGCGATGGGGTTTCCGGTCGTACTGCCGCGTCCGGTGGTGAACGCGATCACCTGCGCGCCGCCGGCGACCTTGCCGACGACGCTCTCGACGTCGTACCCGGGCGTATCCATGAGGACGAGGCCGCCGCCCACCGGCAACTGCTCTGCGTACTCAACGATGCCTCGAATCGGAGTCGTTCCGCCCTTGGCGATCGCACCGAGGCTCTTCTCCTCGATGGTCGTCAGGCCGCCCTCCTGGTTGCCCGGCGAGGGTTGTGCGCCCCGCATGTCGACCCCCATCGCGTCGGCGAGCGATTCGCGGCGCTCAACCCGCTCGAGCAGGCGCTCTCGAGTGTCCTCGCTCACACACCGCTCTGCGAGGACGTGTTCGGCACCGATAAACTCCGGCGTTTCGCTGAACGAGGCCGTCCCGCCGTCGTCGACGAGTCGATCACACGCGTTCCCGACCGCGGGGTTGGCCGCGATTCCGCTGGTTGCGTCGCTCCCGCCGCACTCGACGCCGAACACGAGTTCCGACGCGTCCGCCGATTCCCGGCGAGCCTGGTTCGCTTCGGCGACGAGACCGTCGATTAACTCGCCGCCAGCATCGACGCTGGCCTTCGTGCCGCCGGCAGCGCGGATCGAAAGCGCCTCGGTGGGCGTTCCGTTGGCCCCAATTCGATCCGCCAGTTCGCTCGCATCGATCGCCTCAGTTCCGAGGCCCACCACCAGGGCTGCACCGACGTTCGGATTTTGCCCGGTTCCAACGAGCACGCGTTCGGTCTGTTCTCGCGCGGCGTCGGCCTGAGAGGTTCCCATCTGGTGGGGCGTCGCGACGACATCCGGTCCGCCCTGCTCGGCGATTCGTTCGGCAATCGAACTCGCTGCGACCGAAACCGGAAGCACCGCGACGCGGTTCCGGATCCCGATCCGACCGCTTTCGCGTCGGTATCCAGTGAACGTGGGCATCATGGCGGACATTCGGCGGCTGCGATAATACGCCTTGGGGAACGTTCAGTCACAGGTCCGCGAACATCGACTGCTCGAGCCGGGACCCAAACTGGCCGTTATCGGGGATTGGACCGTATGGAAGGTAGCCAGACTGTTTCGAGCTACAGAACGATTGTTCTCTTAAACGAGCATGCACGCCACATACATCCCTCAAGAAGAAGATAGTAGCTCGATGCGTTCTCGCGAGAAATCAGTGGCTCGAGGAGCGTTCGTTGTGATCGAGGACACGTTGGAGGGTGATCCACGAAGTCGGTGACGAAAGTGCCGTCGTACCGTCTGCTTCGGTCTTTGAAAACACCGTTCCTGAACTGGCAAGATATGTTCTGCTCGAGCGAATTCCAACTGAGTAGCACGGTCGAGTCCCGACGAGAAAACGTATCCACATTCAGAATCGATTCAGGAGATCGATGCGAGGGGCACAGCAGTTCGACGCAAGTTTTGAGACCTTTGTTCCCCGTAGGGGAACATATTTGTCTCTCACAGCCAGCGACGAAGAACCTCACTCCCGATCACACCATACCGCTGTTTGAACGCCTATTCCGCCGATATAGTAGCCAACTCCGCCAAAATTCCGGTCGACAACGTGCCTTACCGACGTGGGTTCTCTTCGAAGAACCCACGGCTCGAGCGCATCCGTTCGAAAGCGATTACGGGTGTACAAGCCGGAGAACGGATGATAAGGGGCCGAGGGTTCGAACGGAACGGAGTCCGATTACCCCAGATGTAAGATTACAATAGTACAGTTGTAATAATAGGCACGAACTGACGGTTATCCGCCAGAATCACACCGAGACCAGTCTCAATCGATCGGATGTCACGAACAATATAATGGAATGAAGCTAAACGATACAGCGCATACACACCGTATCCATTAGTAGATATTCCGGAAACGGTCTCGAATCGCCCGAATAACGATACAGTATCGTATTTTCTCGAAAAATTATTCGTTCCCCTCTGGAGAACAGAGTTGTGTTCGAGTTGGTGAAATACCGTCGGTTCTCACGGGGACTGTGGCGGCACCAGGATGGGAATACCAGGCCATTTCTGCTCCCGTTGTTCCAATCGGTCCGATTACAGGCAGTGTCAGCTCTCAACCCGATCAGAAGAGCCGAAGAGTAACTATGAGAATAGCGCGAACAGAGGGGAAAACACCGGTTGAAATCCGCAAATACAGCCCATCGCAATCTCTGACACGGAGCGCGGCGTCATCACCACCAAAACATATATCACTCCACTCCACACGCGTCTACACAACGAATGGTCGCTACAGAATTGCGCTACGGTATCATCGGCTGTGCGGGAATGGGAACGAATCACGCAGACGCCGTCGCCGAAACTGATGGTGCGACGCTGGTTGCGTGTGCGGATATCGACGAGGAGAACGCACAGTCGTTTGCAGCCGAGTACGGCACGTCGTGGCACACGGATCCGCTCGAGATGGTCCGCGAGGACGACCTCGACGCCGTCAGCATCTGCACGCCCAACGGCACACACGCGGAAATCGTAACCGACCTGGCCGCCGAGGGCGTCGACATCCTCTGTGAGAAGCCACTCGAGGTGACACTCGAGCGGGTGAACCAGATCGAACGCGTCATCGAGCGCGAGGGAATTACGTTCGGCTGTATCTTCCAACGTCGGACGTTCGGCGGCCCGCAGCTGGCTCGCGAGCTGATAGCCGACGGCCGACTCGGCGAAATTGTCCTCGCCAACGTAGCGGTGAAGTGGCACCGAGAATCGTCGTACTACGACGACGTAAGCTGGCACGGGACGACGGACCTCGACGGCGGAATCCTCCACACGCAGGCGCTCCACGGAATCGACCTCCTGCAGTGGACGACGGGCGGGATCGACCGCGTCGCCGGGAAAACCGGAACGCTCCACCACGACATCGAGGTGCCCGATACCGCCGTCGCGAGCGTCGAACTCTCCGAGGGCGGCTACGGGCAGATAACCGCCACGACCGCGACGTATCCACAGGAGCCGATGACGTTGCAGATCCACGGAACCAAGGGCTCGCTCGAGTGGCGACAGGACGACCTCGTCACGTTCGAAACCATCGACGGGGACGACACCGAAACGCCGGAAAGCTTCCATATGGGTGCAGATATTCTCGGGCAGGTTCGGGACTTCGTCGCGGCGATCCACGAAGGCAGGGAGCCGATGGTTCCGTTCGCCGACGCGCGCAACGCACACGATATCGTGTTCGCGATCGAAGCCGCATCCGACCGCGGGGAGTGGGTCGACGTGGCGTCCATTCACGACGACGGGCGATGACCGTTCGGTAGTTCGGTTCGGCGACGCCGCGACGAACGGCTTCGACGGGACTGCGAGCGAGACGATCGATACCACGTCACAGCAACACAACGTTTATCCCCGCAGTCAGGAATACTCGAACGATGGCAGACAGTCAGCCGAGACGATACGACATCCGCGAGTTTGGCGCGACTGGCAACGGAGAGACCCGCGACACCGACGCGATTCAGAACGCACTCGAGGAGTGTGCCGGATCGGGCGGAACGGTCTTCGTTCCGCCGGGAGAGTACCTGACAGGACCCCTTCAGGTCGGCGATCGAACGACGATACGAATCGAGAACGGCGCGACGATTCGGTTCGTCGAGGATTACACGGCCTTTCCGACCGTCGAGAGCCGATGGGAGGGGTGGGATCAGTTCGGCTTCCATCCCTGCTTGCACGTCGCGAACGCGTCGAACGTCGAGATTACCGGACGCGGAACGATCGACGGCTCGGGCGAACACTGGTGGCAGTTCCGCGGACTGCCAGAAGAGGAGTACCCCGACGACCTGCGAGAGCGCATCGCGGAGTTCGACGAACGAAACGACCTCCAGGACGACGTGAGTTCGTTCACGCTTCGGCCGCCGCTGCTCCAGATCTACGAGTCCGAAAACGTCAGTATCTCCGGCGTGACGCTCAAAAACTCGCCGTTCTGGAACACCCACGTCGTTTACTCCGAAGACGTCACGATCACGGACGTCCGAATCGAAAACCCGGCGGACGCGCCGAACGGAGACGGAATCGATATCGACTCCTCGTCGTACGTCCGGATCAGCGACACGTTCATCAACGCCGGCGACGACGCGATATGCATCAAGTCCGGGAAGGACGAGCAGGGCCGGGAGGTCGCCAGACCGGCCCACAACATCACGGTCACCAACTGTACGGTCAAACACGGCCACGGCGGCGTCGTCATCGGCAGTGAGACGGCCGCTGGCGTGCATGATGTGACCGTTTCCAACTGCACGTTCACCGATACCGATCGCGGGATTCGCATCAAATCACAGCGCGGTCGCGGCGGGGTCGTCGAAGACCTCCACTTCGATACGATCGTCATGCGACGGATCGCCTGTCCGTTCGTCGTCAACGGCTACTACTTCACGCCCATCGATAGCGATCCCGAACCGGTCGACGAGGGGACGCCGATGGTTCGCAACGTCCACTTCCACAACATCACCGCACGGGACGTCGAATCGGCCGGCTTTTTCGCCGGGCTTCCGGAACGACGCTTCGAGGGGTTCACGTTCGACAACGTCCACATCGACGCGACGCGCTCGCTCGAGGCGACCAATCTCGATCCGGCGATGGCCGACGGCTACGACCAGCGCCACCGCTTTTTCTGCAAGTCGGTCGCCGATATCTCGTTTTCCGACGTTCGAATTCAAACCCCAGACAACCCTGCGTTCCGCTTCGAGGAGACCGATCTGGTGTCGATCGACGGCCTCGAGATCGAAGACTGGGCATCGAACACCGATCCCGCAATCGAAGTCGACTCGGTCGAGGAAACGCGCGTCCGCGACTGTTCGGCTCCCGAGCAAACGGGGACGTTTCTCGAGGTCGATGGGCCGGACACGCGTCGCGTCTCATTCGCTGGCAATCACGGAGATTTACAGGAGTACGTCGATATCGGCACTGAGTGCGAGGATCTCACGCTCGAGTAAGCCGAACGCGACGCGAGCACCGAACGCCGCCAATAGCAATCCGCTGTCTTCGATTTCCTCGAACGAGTCGACTACGAGTGGGGCGAGGGTTTTCGAGTGAACCTACGTATCCTCGAGCGGTTCAATCGGGTCGACTTCCTCCCAGACCGCCTCCGCGCCGGTCGTCGGCGCCGCCCAATCGACCGCGTTCGATAGCACCTGACGAACCTCGTCCTGATAGAAAATCGGATAGATTTCGTGCCCCGGCCGAAACGCGAAGATCCGGCCGCGTCCGCGCCGGTAGCAGAGCCCGGACCGGAACACCTCGCCGCCTTCGAACCACGAGATGAAGACGGTCCGGTCGGGTTCGGGAACGTCGTAGGGTTCGCCGTACATCTCGGTCGAGGGAATCTCGAACGATTCCTCGAGGCCGTCGGCGATCGGATGACCGGGGTCGGCCACCCAGATCCGCTCTTTCTCCCCGCCGTGGCGGTACTTGATGTTACAGGTCGTCCCCATCAGGCGGGTAAACGGCTTCGAGTTCTTCCCCGAGTGGACGGGAACGAATCCCATTCCCTCGTGAACGCGGTCGACGACGCGACTCGCAACGTCGTCGCTGACCTCGTCGTTCGCACAGTGAGACCACCAAATCAGGACGTCCGTCTCCGCCAAAACGTCCTCGGGAAGGCCGTGGGACGGTTCCTGTAACGTCGCCGTGCGGATATCCCGGCCGGGTGCCTCGAGCCCCTCGGCGATCGCGCCGTGGATGCCATCCGGGTACAGTTCTCGAACGTCGTCGTCTTCTCGCTCGTGGACGTTTTCGTTCCAGACGGTTACGGTGACTGCCATACGGTGAGTGGTTGGCGGTGATCGACAAAAGTGTTCGCCTGTGGGACGGTCATCCCGAGAGTGTCGTCGCCGTGTCGTTCCAACGGCGACGCTCGAGCGCGGACGATGCATCGTGGCGGTCACGCCGCCGACTCCGACGGTCTTCCGTTCTGATCTGCTGTGAGGGACTCACACCGACGGTGTCATCGACCCCGCGAAACCAGACAAGACTGTTCTCAAACCGAAAATCCCGTCCACCACGGTACGAGACGGTTCTCGGGTTCGGCTACATACGTGCTCGAGACCACTGTGACGCTACTCGAAGAGCGCGGATTCGGGATCGGTTCGAACGAGGACGACGGATACGATCGATTCGACCGATCCCGTGGTGGGGAGCGATGTTCTTCGTATTACGAGAAGGAGCCAGAGGTAGAGAAACAGGTTTCTAATTACAGAACACGATCTGCCCAATGGGAATACATACGTGATCCACCACGTTCGTCGGCGCGTATTCTTCCCAACACGGGAACAGCTTTATGTGGTAATGATTCCATTGGTAGGGTATGTCTCACGCTGTGGAAGGAAGTCCGGGACGAACGATCCGGTCGGTACAAATAGCCTTCAACATCATCGACGAACTACAGGCACAGAACGGAATCGGCGTAACGGAGCTCGCAACGGAACTCGGTCACTCGAAAAGCACGATCCACAGCCATCTCCGAACGCTCGAGAACCGGGAGATCATCGTCCGAGAGGACGACGGGTACCGACTGAGTCTCCGCGTTCTCGATATGGCAAACCACGTCCGTAAACAGGTCGAAAACTACGACGTCATCAGAGAGGAGACCGAAGAGCTCGCTGCCGAAACGGGCGAGATAGCGCAGTTCGGAATGGAAGAACATCAGAAGATATCCTACCTCTACAAGGCAAACGGCGACAGAGCCGTCGTCACGGCGTCTCGAGTCGGAACCCAGCAGCCGCTTCACTCCACGTCACTCGGCAAAACGATCCTGGCGTTTCTCCCACCCGAACGGTCACAAGAGCTGATCGATTCGATCGACTTCACAAAATCGACGGCGAAGACGGTCAGTAGTCGCGAAGAGCTCCTCGAGGAACTCGAGCGAACGAGAGAACGAGGGTACGGTATCGACGACGAGGAAAACTTCGAGGGGCTTCGCTGCGTCGCCGCACCGGTCAGAGACGGCGAGTCGATCATGGGTGCGATCAGTATCACCGGCCCCTCGAGCCGGTTCACCGACGAACGACTTCACGGCGAACTGCCGGAGTACGTGATGCGAGCGGCGAACGTCATCGAGGTCAATACGAAATTCTCGTAGCGAAAATCAACAGCCACTCGCGTACAGCGGCGTCGGGCGCGCGTCGGTTCAAAAAAGGGCGTCGAGACGCGGGTGTGATTCGGTCAGCGTTAAGCGACACTCCGAGTGTTAGTGTAGTAGCGATGCGATATCGTCCTCGAGCTGGTCGTACAGCCGTTCGGCTTTCTGCGTTTCTTCTGGCTCGAGCGGGCGAATGGGTTCTCGCACGTTGCCGCCGTTGAGCCCGGCGAGTTCGAGCCCTGCTTTGACCACCGGGACGCTGACCGCACCCTCGATTTCGTTCTGACTTCCGGTCTCGTCCCGAAAGTTCTGATAGGGCAAGCAGATGTTCCGAATCCTGTTGGCGCGCTCGTAGTCGCCCTCCGAGAGCGCATCGAACAGTGCGAGTCCGATCTCCGGCCGGAAGTTACTGACGCCAGCGGAAAAGCCCTCTGCGCCCTCTGCCCAGAAGGAGACGGCGAACGGCTCTGCAAGACCGTCGACCCAGACGACATCGTCCGCACCGGCCTCGACGGCCGCTCCGAGTTTGACCGGGTCTTCGAGTGCGTACTTGATCCCGACGACGCCATCAACGTGGGTAAGGCTGGTAAGGTAATCGATGGACGGATCGAAGCCGCGGACGTAGGGGACAAGCGGTGTCTCCGTAACCGACGCGAGAGAACGATAGTACTCCAGCAAACCCTGCTCGTGGAGATAGGTGTGATCCGGTGGCATGATCATCATCGCGTCGGCGCCGATACGATCGTACGCGCGGATCAGTTCCTGTGCGTTCTCGGTGCTCCCGCCGACGCCCGCGAGAACGCAGGCGTCTGACGGGAGCGCGTTCACGCTCGTTTCCGCCACATCGACGCGCTCGCTCGTCGAGAGCGAGTGGTACTCGCTGATATTCGCCGTCGCCAGAAACGTTCTGATACCTCGATCGTACAACTCCTCGGCGTTTTCGGAGATCTTTTCGTATTCGATCTCGAGATTATCGTCAAATGGCGTCAACAGACCGACAGCAACGCCACGAAGACGGTTCCGTACCTGCTCGGCTGGCAAAGACATAGAATTTACCTGTATCGCACACAGTATAAATCCATCGTCTGGTACCCATCTTGGACAGCGTCTGGGTCGGTAGTCTCATCGTCGGATACTCACCAATTACACAGCAGACTGTGTAAAGAGAACAAATGTGGAAATCAGTTCGCTGAAATTAGCTACCCAGACTCAAGAGAGATGACCAGGTAGCAGTCAATCGTTTTCCTTTCAATAAATACACCACTCTCAGTAATCGAACCATCACCCCCACTACTCGTGACTATCTATGACGATTATACTAGCGCTGTCTATATGAGGGCCCAAGGAACGTACCCACCGGACAGTTAATCCCCTCTTCCTAGAGTCTCCGGAACGTTCAAGAACGAACCGCCCGCATCCACACAGGATGTACGTAACGGAATACGACCTCTACGCGGTGCCGCCGCGCTGGCAGTTCCTCAGACTCGAGACGAGCGACGGCCGCGTCGGCTGGGGCGAAGTCTACACCAAGTGGCACTTCGCGGGCGATAGCGAGCCGGCGACCCGGAACGCGGTCGACCAACTGATGCACCAGTACGTTCTCGGAGAGGACCCGAGTCGCATCGAGTACCTCTGGCAGGCGATGTACCGGAGCAGCTTCTACCGGGGCGGACCGATTCACATGAGCGCCATCGCCGGCATCGACGAGGCGCTGTGGGACCTGAAAGGGAAAGCCGCAGGGATGCCGGTCTACGAACTACTGGGTGGGCCCGCGCGCGATCGGGTCCGTCTCTACGAACACGTCAGAGCACACAATGGCAACGACGTGACGGATCCAGCCGCCGTGGCCGCCGACCAGGCTCGCGAGCACGTCGAGCGCGGATTTACCGCCGTAAAGCTGGTCCCGACCGGCGGCCTCGAGTTGATCGACACACCGGCAGCGATCGAGAGCGCACGCGATATCGTCGGTGCCGTCCGCGAGGCCGTCGGCCCTGATATCGATGTCGCGCTCGACTTCCACGGTCGCACCTCAAAAGCCATGGCTCGTCGACTCACGCGTGCGCTCGAGGAGTTCGACCCGATGTTCGTCGAGGAGCCGGCCACCCCCGAACACGGCCACGCGCTCGAGCGAATCGCCGAGGGGACGACGGCTCCGATCGCGACCGGCGAACGGCTCTACACGCGGGGCGAGTTTCGGCCGCTCCTCGAGGCCGACGCGGTCGACGTCGTCCAGCCGGACGTCTCGAGCGCCGGCGGGATCACCGAGACGAAAAAGATCGCCGATCTGGCCGCGACCTACGACGCCTCGATCGCACCCCACTGCCCGATCGGGCCGATCGCGCTGGCGGCGTCGTTGCACGTCGACGCAGTCGCGCCGAACGCGCTGATCCAGGAACAGGTTATCCTCGAGGACGAGACGGCGATGGGGTACGTCGAGAACGACGAGCTGTTCGAGCCGAACGACGGCTACCTCGAGCTACCCGAGAAACCGGGCCTCGGGATCGAAATCGACGAGGATCGCGTTCAGGAGCTCGCGGGAACGAACCTCGCGTTCGATCGGTCGCCGGGCCACCGCGCCGATGGAAGTGTCGGCGAGCGGTAACCGGCTCGACGAGTCACACGAGCAAGTCGCCCAGCAGCCGCTTCCGGGAGATTACTGACCCGTTTCGACGACTTGCGCCCAGTCCTCGAGCCACGCACGCAGCCCCGAGTCGGGAACCTCGAGCGTGTGCGTGGTGCCACCGTGATCGGGGTAGCCGCCGGCCTCCGCTGCGCTATCGGGGATGTCGGAGAACCCGGCGTTGTCCTCGTTTGGATCGACATCCAGCGAGCCCCATCGGTCGGTGATCTGACTGACGACCTTCTCTTCCTGATAGATCCGATCGGCGGGTCGCGCGCCTGCGAACGTTTTGTTATGGCTCTCTACATCCCCGGCTGGGAGCGCCTCGAGGCCACTCGGCCACAACGGTGGTGAGTCAAGTTCAGTTGCGACGTCGGAGAACGGTCGTCCGTCGAGTGGCGGATCGGCGACATAGTTGTCCGCCATGTAGACGCTTCCGTCGCCGAAGACGATCGGATCCCGGAAGCTAAAGCGATGAATGTAGGCGTTGCCCACGACCGCGGCCTCGGCGCTGTCGTCGATCCAGATAGCTTTGTCGTGGTAGAAGTTGAGTCCGTTGACCACGACGGTCCGCGTGTCGGATTTCAGCCGCGGGTTGCGGTCGTTGTTCTTGGCGTAAATGGTCCCCAGAATCGCGACGTTGTCCGCACCGTCGCCGACCAGCGTCCCGTTGGAGTTCTCTTCGGGATCCTCGAGGCCCTCGGCGATCATGCAGTTCGCGATCGTCGTGTCGGTCGAGTCGTAGCCAACCGAGAGATTCTCGTCGCGACCCCAGAAGGCTGTACAGTGGTTGAAAATGACGTTCTCGGTACCGTCGGCGCTGTTCATCGGGTCCGTTCCCTCGCCGCCACTCTCGTCGCCGCGGAAGACCCGAACGTGCTCGAGGACGACGTTACTGGCGTCGGCCTGAACGAACCCGTTGGTGAACGTGACGCCGGGAGAGGGAGCGGTCTGACCGGCTACCCAGCAGTAGGGCTCCGTGATCTCGAGTTCCTGATTTTCCAGATTGAGGACACCGCTGACCTCGAAGACGATCAGTCGCGGTCCCTCCGTCTGGAAGGCATCCTCGATGGTCCCGGCGTCCAGTTCCGTGATCGTGATAACCTGAACGTCGTCATCGAACCAGTCCACGTCCGCGAAGCCGTCCTCGAGGTCGAAGTGCGACCCCCCGTCGGCTCCGGTGCCTACCGTCGTCGAAAACGTCGCCGTCGATCCTGTGTCGGTATCGCCGTCGGCAGCTTCGACGACGGCACGGTACTCGTAGTCAGTCTCGGGGGAGAGCCCGTAAATCGTGGTTTCGAACTCGCCGGGTTCCGAGAGCGTCCGACTTCCGGATTCCTGCCAGTCATCCCCGCCGGTCTCGCGGTACTCGAACGAGATCAGCGCCTCGTCGGCTTGGCCACCGATGGCCTCGAGCGTGCCCGAAAGCGTTGCAGACGACGAGGCAGTGTCGACCGCTGTGCCGGTCGTGACGCTCGGGTCCGTATCCTCCTCGAGCGTCGTAAACGAGACGATCGTCCCATCGTCGGACTCGCCGTCACTTGCTTCGGCGACGGCACGGTACTCGTAGTCGGTCTCGGGTGAGAGCCCGGTCAGATCGACATCGACCGCGCCCGGTTCGGTGACCGTCTCCGTCGTCGACATCGTCCACGAGCCACCGGACTCGCGATACTCGATACCGATGTCGGCCGAGGCGGCCCCGCCAAGCGAGGGGAGGCTACTCGAGAGCGTCGCGGACGACGAGGTGATGTCCGTGGCCGAGCCCGTTATGATCAGCGGCCCGGTCTCTCCGGAGCTGCTTCCCGAAGCGCTGCCGGGTACGTCGACATCGCCGACATCCTGACTTTCGACGGGGCCGACGCCGCTGAGACTCGAGAACGTCGCCTCACAGAGCGTTCCAGTGTTGTGGCTCGTAACTGCCAACCCAAGGAATGCGCTCTCGCCAAACGACAACGAGAGTTCGGCCATGAGCGTCCAGTTCGTCCCGTCCTCCGAGGCGTACGCCCGGATCGTATCATCGGTCCGGACGAGCCGCTGCCAGGCGGCATCGATCGTCCCTCCATCGAGTTCGCTCTCGTCTTCGCCGGCGTCGGACGTGAGACTCGTCGACTCGCCGCCGGCCGTCGGTCGCCACTGGAGAGTCGTGTGGTCCGGGGTCGTCCGAGCCATCACGTTCTTTGCGTCCGCATCGAGCGACTCCCTGAGCATTAGCCCCGCTTTGGCGTACTCGTCGGTATCCTCGACGCTATCGACTCTGACGGCCGCGTCGAAATTCACGCCGACATCCGTGAAGTAGTAGTGGAACTCGTCCGCGTCGTTCCAGATGTCCGAACCGCCGCCCTCGACCGTGATCTCACTCGATTGGCCGATGACTGGACCGCTCACGACGGCGGTACCGATACTTCCTGCTCCAAGTACGCGTAAGAACGTACGTCTGTTGTGGGTCATTTATTGACACCGATATCACAATATAGCCAATATAACAAAAGTTTTTCTAGGAAAAAAATATAATTTAATAACTTCGTATGAGTAGAGATATCGCTACGTATCCGCAAGAAAGAGCAACGCCGTCACGCTGCCCGCCATTCGTCGGGTATTCCCAGGCGATAGCCTCGTCGCCTCTACACCGAATCGAACGCCCAGCGCTGGTTAGCGCCGCCGGTATCAGGGCGCTGGTCCGTTCTTCGCCGCTAACTGTGGACCACAGAGTTCACTACTCGACGCTCTGTGCCCACCCTGCGAGCCAGCCGCGAATGTCGCTGTCGGGCACCTCGAGCGAGTGAGTATTGACCGGCAAGTCCGGATAGCCGCCGACATCGTCGGGCGCGCCGACCCAGTAGTCGTACGGCGAGTCGAGATAGTCGAGGCCATCGCGGTCGGCTATCTCCTGGACGATTCGCTGGTCGTGCGCTGTACGGTCGGCCGGTCGCGCGCCGGCGTTGGCGAGGTTGTGGTCTTCGACGCTGTTTGCTGCCATCTCGCTGAGGCCGCTCGGCCAGAGCGGCGGCGAACTTACAGACTCCGGTTCGGCGATCGGCTGGTCGTCTTCCATCGGCGGATCGTACGCGATGTTGTCGGCGTGGTACGC
This sequence comes from Halostagnicola larsenii XH-48, assembly GCF_000517625.1. GTDB lineage: Archaea > Halobacteriota > Halobacteria > Halobacteriales > Natrialbaceae > Halostagnicola > Halostagnicola larsenii. The sequence goes on from NZ_CP007056.1 coordinate 489,008, forward strand.
AGTCGGACTGCCCTCGAGGATGGCGTCGTCGTCGTCTGCGCAGATCGCCGCGTTGCCGACGAAGCTCGTGACCGCGGAGCTGTCGGCGTTGGCCGACTCATCGAAGAAGTACAGGAGGTTGTTGACGACTGCGGTCTCGGTATCGCTCTTGAGCCGGGGTGCGCGACCGCGGACCTTCGCCCAGACGTTCCCCGCGAGAGTGACGTTCGACGCGCCGTCGCCGATGAGCGACCCGTAGTTGTGGTCGGACTCGTCGCCGTAGGGATCGTACAACCCCTCGTAGATGAGGCAGTTCGAGACTGTCGTATCCTGCGTATCGTAGCCGACCGAGAGACATTCGTCGGTTCCCCACGATGCAGATACATGGTCGACGACGTTGTTCTGCGTGTCGTCGGCGGTGTTGAACGAGTCGTTGCTCTGGATCGAGCCGTCTGATCCGGGACCGATTCGCGAGCGAATGTGCTGGACGACGCAGTTGTCCGCGTCGATCTGGACCTGTCCGTTGATGAACGTGATTCCCGGGGACGGTGCGGTCTGGCCCGCGACCCAGCAGTAGTCCTCGGAGATCGACAGGTCGTTCCCGCCGAGATCGATGGTACCACTCGTCTCGAAGACGACCACGCGCGATCCGCTCGCGCTGAAGGCATCTTCGACGGCGCTCCGGGTCGGTTCAGTAATCGTGTGCACGTCGACGTCGTCGTCGAGCCACGAGGTGTCAGCGAAACCAGCATCGAGACCGAACTGGGAACCACCACTAGATTGTGCTGCTGCAGAGCCGGAGAGGCCACTGAGCGCGCCCATACCGATTAGTGTCGATACTGCCGTTCCTTTCAGATAGGTTCGTCGTGTCTGCTTCATTGTACTGCAACTGTGACAAACACAACCAACCATAAATAATCTCCGATGGTAATTAATTCTAATTTTGAAATGATGGCTACAAACCTAAACAATGTTGTAGTAGGATCCATACATAACGAGCACTGTAAGCCAACGATTTGTATACATCATCGTATGGAGGCTATTATACATCTGTTCCCGTATCCCGAACATTACAGTAGTATGGTTGTGAATGGACCATGCAAGTAACTATGGAAATCATTTATGTAGATGAGGCGACGGTACGTCGAATATGAAAGAATTGACTGAGCCGTCGAGTCACCTGTCACTCCGAAGGTTAATCGGTTAAAAGAAGTTCAGAAAAAGTCACGTTTTCCAGTGAAGAAGAACGATCTCGAATGCCGCTCTGGCGGCAGAGAAAACTCCTTAGGTCCAATTATTATCAATCGGTGAGAGGAATGAAGCTACCAAATATTCAGTTGTTCCCAAAAGATGAACAATTTGATCGTATCGCGAACCACGAATACGGGTCTACGAAGCAAATACGAGACCGAAGCTAACAACCGATATACCAGTGTATACCTCTTCGAGATGGACAGTCACGTTCGAAAAGGGACTGGCGTTAGCCATTGCCAATTTGTCTCGAGGAAGCTATTTTCCGCCGATCTCATCGACCACATGTACTCTATGTGAGCCACTGTGTTCGCCCGGCGACTCGAGTTTATCCCTCACAATACAACGCTCTGGGAAATCCGTAAATCGAGAAGCGGGTCTAAGATTTCCTGGCACATAAGTAAACGAGTTCTGCACTAAACCGGTGTCAAAACCGATTAAACCAACGGTCACGTCAAATTCGCGGTAGTGAATTGATCCACGCTAGGTGCTATCTTATTTCGTGTTGTGAGATAAAGATATCCGTTCGTACCCTTGGTCACGACTCAAAGACACGCGTAAAATGGAGAAATAAAGGAGCGATTGGATATCACTTTCGCGAGTTCGATCTTGCCGGTACTTCTATCACAACGATGTCTCACCTATTCGCCTACCAAGTTAGGCATCGTTGATCCGATCAGTTCTTGTACCGTAGCGTTCCCTCTTCCATCTTCAGTGAAATGTACATCGCATCGTCGACACCGTTCACGATAGGGTCCGGGACGTTATCAAACTCGAAGTTCGCCGTGTTAAGCGCACCAGCATCCGGTTCGTACAACGCTTCGTACTCTGGCAGTGTCTGGTTCCACCACCACGTCAACTCCTTGTGGTACTCATCGTCGTCGGTGGTCATCCACTGGTCGATGTGGTCGGCAATGTTGATCGTTTTTGTCCCGCTGGATCCGTCAGGGTCCCCGACTGGCATCGGGATCTCGGCCTCAGGCTCGTAGTTCGTGAGCGTCTGGATCCAGTCGACGACGAGTCCGGGCGACCACATGGCGAAGACGCCGTTGGCTGAAGAGCCGTCGGGAATAATATCGTATTCGCCACTCTGTCGACGTGCATCGAGCGTCGCAGCGTCAACGTTTTCGGAATCAACCGCGATCCCGAAGTCCTTCAGGTTCTCAATAAGTACCTGAAGATGCTCGTGTTCCGCCGGATTCAGAATATTGATCTCGAAACGATCTCCGTCAGGGGTAAGCCACTCACCGCTATCCTGTTCGTAGCCTTCCTGCCGGAGGAGTTCCGACGCACGCTCAGTGTCGTTCTGGCCGTACCGGGGGAAGTCCTCGATCCAGTCAGTCGAAGGGTGGCTTCCCTCTTCGATCGTTGGACCGGGAATCCGACACGGCGGGCCATCGAACAGTTTCTTGACGCCCTTAAGGATGCCCTTGGTCTGTTGTTTATCGTAGACGTGGCTCACTGCCTTTCTGACGTTGGCGCTCTCAACAGCGGAATCGTATCCCTCGACACCAGTGCCGTTGTTGAAGCAAAACAGGGAGTTCGTCGTCCGACCCTCTCTGTACAGCGAGTGGGTGTCAGGAAGCTGATTACGTTGATTTTCCGGGATTGGGTAGCCACCGGGAACGGCGTTCACAATACCGTTGACGTAGGGCTGAACGCGCTCGCCGGGTTCTCCGGGAACCCAAAGTTCGAACTCGTCGAAGTTTATGTCGTCGGCCCGGGGGTGGTCCTCATACTTTTCCATGAGAACGGTATCGTCGCCAACTTCGGTGACTTGGAAGGGACCCTGTCCAATCCCCTCTTCAATGTTGGGGTAACTCGTTGTCGTCACGTCCTCAATGACGCTCTGGAGTTCGTCACCCTCCGAATTCAGTAATTGCTCGTGCCACTCGCTCCACTGGTCATCGTCGTGTTTGGTGAAAATCCCCCGACCGATATCACCGTGATAGTAGCCGATCGTATTCTGCACGGCAAAGATTTCGGAGAGCTCCGAATTCAGGTGGATCCGGAGGAAATGATCGTCGACGACTTCGATTTCCTCCATCGGCGTCGGATTGTCTCCCCCGTCAGCCGTCGAAATCGCAATTTCCATCTCCCACTGCATCGCCCAGTCCTGTGCAACGAGCGGATCACCGTTATGCCAGGTCCACTCATCGCTTATCTCGGTCTCAAGGGTCGTGGAATCGGTCATCTCCCAGCTATTTGCAATTATCGGGAACGCCTCGTTCGTCGCCGGAGAGTGGATCGCGAGCCGATCGAAAACGTTCGCACCCGGGTGCCACGCACCCGTTTGTGAGAGGTTCCACGGGTTAAAGTGACGCTGTGACGGCGGGTCACCTATTGGGTCGAAGTAAGTGAACCGCGATTCGTTACCTTGACTTTGGCCACCAATGCACCCTGCAATCGCAGCGATCCCACCGACAGCGCCGCCTTTGAGAATGTCTCGTCTGGAGCGACCACCGCTATGCCTGTTGCTAGAATTTGGCATACCTCTATTTGATAATGAGGGCATAAATAATTAACTATGAGTTTTAGCGCGCGACAAGGAAAGAGAACTGAGAGAAGGGTGATCAATGACGGAGTGAGTAGTAGTCTCGGGTGCTTAGTGACAGATCGACAGGCCAAAAGACACCCATCGAACAGTCTCCAGCAGCTCAATTATTCGTTCTCGTCGGTGATCGGTTCGCTATCCCAGTATTCGTGATCGTCGAGTGCTCGAAAGCACGTCACCTCGTGTAGATCGTCTTCCGACGCATCATAGACACCCGGACGGTCAGTCCGACAGACCTCTCGAGCTTCCGGACATCGCGTGTGGTAGCGACAGCCACTTGGCGGGTTCGTGGGATCGGGAATATCGATCTCGCGAATGGGCGCTTCCGCAGCTTTCTCCTCATTGGCTTCGAGCTCCGGGGTCGCCCACCGGAGTGCCTTCGTATACGGGTGCTGCGGATTGTGGATTATCTGTTCCGGTGGACCGATCTCGACGAGTTCGCCGAGATAGACGACGCCGATTCGACCGCCGGTCTTTTCCGTAATGTAGCGGGCATTCGAGAGGTCGTGGGACACGAACAGGTACGACGTGTCGAAGGTGTTCTGGAGTTGGATCATGAGATCCATCATTTCGACCCGTAGTGACACATCAAGCGCACTCACTGGTTCGTCCGCGAGGATAACCTCGGGATTCATCAGCATTGCACGAATCAACGCGACGCGCTGTTGCTCACCACCGCTTAGCTGATGTGGATACCGCTCGATATAATCCTCCGGCGGCGTCATCCCGACATGTTCAAGCAGGCTCAAGATTCGTTGTTTTCGGTCGTTTCCGTCAAGTTCACTGTTCCAACGCTTGAGCGGTTCTTCCAACGACTGACGGATCCGACGGTTCGGGTTCAGCGCACTACCAGGGTCTTGGTGAACAATCTGAAGCGACCGACGAATCTCCTCCCAAGAGGTGTCGTCACTCCCATTTGCCTTCACATCCCAGATATCGTGGCCTCGGTACCGAACGGTACCGCCGGTCGGCTCCTGAAGCCCGACAGCAGTCTTGCCGAGCGTTGTTTTTCCACAGCCGGACTCACCGACAAGTACGATTACATCGTTTTCATAGATGTCGAACGAGATTCCATCAACCGCCCTGACGAGTTCAGGATCGGAGAAGAAGTTGAAAAAGCCACCCTCCTCTCCGAAATGAACCTCGACATCTTCCATCGATATGACCGGCTCACTGGTCCGTTCTGTTGTCGACTGCTGAGACACGCCCGAGTCCGCTATTCCGGCCTTGTCACTGACAATCTCAGTCTCCATTGAGATATTGTCGACTGCATCCTCCCAGTAGTGACAGTGAACGTGATGGTCGCTATTGACCGAGTACGGACCTGGCGCTTCCAACTCGCATTTCTTATCACCAACCGGACAGCGGGTATGGAACGAACACCCTGAAGGGACGTTCACTGGATCAGGTGCACTTCCCTCAACCGGCCGCATCGATTCGACCGGTGACTCCAAATTCGGAGTCGATTTGAGGAGGAGTCGGGTGTAGGGATGGGACGGTTCCTCGAGAATTTCGTCGGTTGGCCCGAGTTCCACGAACTCGAAGGCATACAATACGCCGACCCTATCAGCAATGTCCGCGACCAGCGGCAAGTCATGTGTGATGAAGACAATCGTCAGGTCATACTGCTCCTTGATGTCGCGAAGCAGCCCAATGATCGACCGCTGCATCAACAGATCGAGCGCAGCAGTCGGCTCATCCATAACCAGCACCTCTGGCTTGAGGACGAGACTAAGCGCAATCAAGGCGCGCTGTTTCATTCCACCGGAGAGTTCATGGGGGTACGATTCGAGTACCCGTTCGGGGTCGAGGTAGAGATCTTCAAGGATGTCCTTAGTCCGTTGCATTCCCTCATCAACAGCGTAGTCGTGTGCACTCAATGTCTCGACGAAGTGGGTTCGGATCTTTCGAACGGGGTTGAACGAGCTCATCGCCCCCTGGAATACCATAGAGATTTGCTCCCAACGGAATTCCTGTAGCTCATCCTTCTCGAGGTCGAGTATGTTGACCGAGCCGCCGTCATCAGGATAGTAGGTGAGATCTCCTGTGAGTAATCCCGGATCAACGACTGCGTCTAGCAGCGCGGACGCGAGCATCGACTTCCCGCTGCCACTCTCACCTACGATGCCGAGCACCTCGTTGCGCTCGATATCGATGTCGACATCATCGAGGACACGCGATTGACCGCGGTCCATGTCGAATGTGACGGACGCGTTCCGTATTTCCAGTATCGATTCCTCCGCCGCAAGACCGCTTTCGTAATTGGATTCTGAGACAGTCATGGATTATACACCAGCCACATTGGTGTTCATTTCGTCTTCGTTCTCTGGACCGGAGTTGTCGTCCTCCGCCGTCGTTCGCTCGTGTCGGGCGCGGACACGCGGATTGAAAACCCGGTCGAGCGACTGGCCGAGCAGGATTAGGCCAATTGAGATGCCAACGATTGTTAGCATCGGAATGATGAACCAGTGGAGCGCGCCGGTAGTATAATGGGCACCCTCTCCGTAGGCCTCGTTCAACATTATTCCCCAGTTTAGGCTAGATGAGGAAAACGGTAGAATTGCCAGGAAGTACAACGCAACCGCCGAGAAGATTATTCGGCGGGCAGCGTTCGTAAAGTTGATCACAATATAGGGCATCAGGTGCGGGATAATCTCCTTAAACACGATCCGATGAGTTGAAATGCCCATTCCCCGGGCCGCTTCGACGAACGACTCATGGCGGATGGTAAGGACCTGTGATCGGACCGCACGCGAAAGACCGCCCCATGCGCCGACACTCAAGAGGAGGCCAACCATGTACGGGTTACCACCAATCGGTAGCAACGCAGCCAAGATCATCACGAGTGGGAACCCGGGTAAGTTGATGAACACATCAGTAATCGAACTCAGTACCGTATCGGTCAGGCCCCCTTTGTAGCCAGCGAGTCCACCGACGATTGTCCCGATTCCGACGGTAAACAACGCACCTGACCCCATCATCTTGAGCATAGTTGTGGTGGAGTACACCGTCTGCGACAGCATATCGCGGCCCATATTATCGGTTCCGAGGGGGTATTCCCAGCTTTCGAATGGCTGGACGAGTGCTGGTCCCTCCGTTGCCTGCGTTGGTTCGATCAACAACGGACCAACGTACCCCATCAAGAGATAAAACAGGATGAGTGTGAACCCAATTCTCGCCCGCCAGTCGCTTTTGATGATTGCAAACGGTGCGTGCACGTACGCATCGTAGAGTTTGCGGTACCGGTCGCGACGAGATTCCTCGTACTCCGAAGTGATTTCGAACGGCGAGCTAACGTTCCCGCCGTCGGCCCTCACATCTCGTTCGGTTTCGTCCCAATCGAACGGCTCAGAGCGGTCAGTCGTCGAATCGGAGTTCGGTTCGTTCGTCATCAGTTCACCTCTCTTTTACCCGTATTCGGGTTGGTTAACTGTAACTGTTGCATGGTTTGGTTCGATGGTATACTGGATAGATTCGTCGTAGCAAAGCGTGCCGACGACGGCCATCGTCTCGACATCTCGGTCGTCAATTGGTTAGTACGCTTCATTTTCCTTTCCTCCTACTCGTGGATCAACGAACGAGTACGTTAAGTCAGCTATCAGCAAGGCGAGGACAACTGCGACCGTCAAGACAGTGAACATCCCCATCATCAACGGATAGTCGCGTTGATACGTAGCCGATAGCATGTACCATCCCAAGCCTCGGTAGGAGAATATTTGCTCGAGAACCACGGAGCCACCAAACATCTCCCCCAGACTGATCAAGAACGCCGTATACATCGGAAGGATGGCGTTTCGTGCGACGTACTGAGTCGAGATTGTGATATCAGAGAGTCCACGAAGCCGCGCCACACGGAGGTAGTCCTCACCGAGGACGCGGATACTGTTTCCGCGCATCCCTAATGAGGCGAACCCAGAAGCAACCAGCATAGACATCACCGGCAACGCAGCATGTCGTATGATGCCACTGATATACGGCCAATTGAATCCGACTGGAATGCCTGTCGGCTGGCGACCACTCGTCGGGAAGATACCCCATCGGTACGACAGGAACATCAATAGCAGGAGTGCCATCACATAATACGGAATAGACCCCATCAGGACCGCCCACGATGTGAGACCAAGATCCAATTTTCCACCCTCCCAGTAGGCCATCAAGGCACCGACGACGATCCCGAGGAAGAAACTGATGAATAGTGACCAACTCATCACAAAGAGCGTCCACGGGAGTGCTCTTGCGATGATGTCGACGACCGGTTCCGTGTAGTACATTGACGTTCCAAGGTTTCCTTGGACCATATTAGCCATATAGTCTACGTACGCGTACGGAATCGGTTTGTCCGGATCGACACTCAATCGAAGTTCGACGAGTCGTCTAGCTCGAGCCGGATTAACGCCTTGTCGGATCAACTGTGAGACCATCGCTCCCATCGGATTCCCCGGTAATAGTCGAACGAGAGCGAAAGTCAGTGTGAGAACTGCCCATAACGTGAACACTGTTTGCCCTGTACGACGTATTCGCCAGCTTATATTCACCATGATACCGTTGTGCACACAGTTGGAGATAGGCCCTAATTAATGTATCCCATTTCAACTCGGTTCCTTCTGCGGGATTCTATTCTTATATGCAAAGCTAATGGGCGGCTTGAACCGCTGCATACAGAGCAAGGAACCAGGGAAGCATCCGAGCGACTGGGTTCACTCAAACGGATCCCAACCCGTATAGAGGACTGCCACACTCATCACGAGAGTGAGCACCGTCGGAACAAGAGTCAGCGACGCCACAACGAACGGACCCGAACCGGGTTCAATATAGAGAAACGAGAACCCAAGCAACAATAAAAAAAGCACGTCAATTCCAAGAATGACCCTCGAGGCAGATTGTAACATTCCCATAGTAGCAGGTTTGGCCCCAATATAATAAGCGTTTATCTGTCAGGGGTAGTCCGAAGGCCCAGTATCAGTACCGATCACGATATACACAAACGGGTAAGTGTGTATCGCTGAATCACCGCGAGACTAGTAGCTGACCATCTCACAAGGGGTGTACTGGCGTATCGCCGGCCGAAAATCCGGTGCTCGTTACTAACCGTGCAGTTGGAGCCATTTTCAAGCTGCAAAAGAGCCAGATCGATATCGTTCATCAGCCGTACATCTGGCGCCGATCCGTTGCGTCTCAGACGAACTCGTGATTTACCTAACGCCGCCACTACGGCTCGCTTATCTGAGCCCGTTCCCAGTCTCGACTTTCCGTGACCACATGCGGAGCCACTGGCGTAGCCCACCCTGAGGAGGGTGCAGCTTACGTGTGTTCTCAGGAAGATCAGGATAGCCACCAACCTCGTCTTGGCTGTCGATAATATCACCGGTCCGGTTTCGGATGTCATCGACGATACGCTGGTCATGATGGGTGCGGTCAGCGGGGCGGGCACCAGCGTTCGTAAACTGATACTCCGGCAGTTCCGAAGCAGGCAGTTGGTCCAGCGTGTTAGGCCACAGCGGACGGTCGTTGAGACGCTCGTCGGGCACTGCCTCCGGTGTACCGGGATCAGTATAGTTGTCTTCGTGATAGACGTGGCCGTATTGGATGTAATGAGAACTGACTCGATGGTATGCGTTACCCACTACTGCCGAGCGAGCGGGGACATCCTCTCCCGGACCCGGTCCACCGAAGCTGGTTATCCAGTCAGTGGCATGATAGATAACATTGTTGGCGATGACGGTCGTCGTATCTCCCTTGGGAGCCGGGTTACGACCAGTGTTGTGCGCCCAGGCGTTCCCGATCAGTGCGACATTCTGCGCGCCGTCACCGACCAGAGTACCGTAACCGTGTTCGCCCTTGGTGTGGGTCGCATCGTTGAGCCCCTCGGCGATAATGCAGTTCGAAACCGTGGTATCCTCTGTCCGGTAGCCAACCGAAAGCGTCTCGTCAACGGCCCAGCTCGTCGAACAGTGATCGATCACGTTGTTCACCGTATCATCACCCGTATGCATGGCATCGGGCTCCCAATTACCACCGTCGTCGGGTCCTTTGTTCGCGTCACCGGGTCGGACTCGAAGATGTTGGACAACGCAGTCATCAGCGTTGATGTAGAGACCGCCGCGAATGAGTGTGACCCCAGGTGAGGGGGCAGTCTGTCCCGCAATCCAACACTTGTCTTCGGTGATCTCGAGAGATTCCTCCTTGAGGTCAATCGTCCCGCTAGTTTCAAAAACGACAACGCGGGGTCCTGAACCATGGACGCTGTCCGCAAGCGCCTCCCGAGTTGGTTCCGTCACCCTCGTTACCGTCACATCCTCGTTCTCAAGCCAGGGCGCCGGATTCGCGAAGCCATCGTCTGGATCAAGAGACGACCCCGGCGGCTTACACCGGCCGTTCGACGGCCCGCCGGCCGCGGCCGTGTTACCCGCGAACAGTCCAGTTACGCCAATACTTCCCGCACCGATCGTTCGGAGAAACGTTCGTCTTTTCTGTGTCATTAGCTATCGTCCCACACATGAGTATCACGATGATTGTAATAATTTTTTTGATTGATCAGTCGAAATCGATTGAAATTCCGCGGTGCCAACACGGGTCAACGTTCGTTGCCTATCCTGATGAGTATCCGTTGAAGATCAGTGACGCGACGTTTCGACACGACGTGCCCACGAATGCAGCCATGCACGTGTCCCAGAATGCGGCACGTTCAATTCGTGTACAGTTACCTCGAGATCAGGATAACCACCGACCGCATCCTGACTCTCGATATACTCGCCGTTTTGGTTACGGATTAGATCGGTGACACGCTCGTCGTGTGCGGTACGGCAAGCGGGTCGCGCCCCAGCATTCTCGAGGTTGTGCTCAAGTACGTCCGCAGATGGAATCGCTTCGAGCCCAGCAGGCCAGACTGGCGGCTCGTCGAGTAGTTCGTCGACATCGACTAGCGGGTCGACCGCTGGCTCGGCATAATTGTCGCGAGCGTACACCTGTCCGTTTCTGATCGGTGCCTGCTCCTCGTCTACCGCGTTGAGGAACCCGTTCCCAACGATCGACGAGAACGCTTCTTCCGTGGGCGTCGCTCCCGAGTTGAAGTGATACATTATATTATTGACGACGGCAGTACTTCCGCCGAGATTCGGGTTACGTGCCCTGTTGAGCGCCCAGACGTTTCCCAGCCAAGAAATGTTCTCAGCACCGTCACCGGCACCGATAGAACCGTACCCATACCTGATGTCCAGTGCCTCGGCGATAAGGCAATTCGACACCGTTGTCTCCGTCGTTCTATAGGCGACAGAGAGGTTTTCGACCGTTCCCCACGTCGCCGTACAGTGGTCGATGACATTATTCCCGACGTCGTCGCCCGTCGTGAACGAGTCGACCGCCCAGTCGCGAACTGTCTCGTGACCAACGTCACCGGCGCGGAATCGCAGATGCTGTATCACGCAATCGCTCGCATCTAGCATGAAACTACCACGAGTGAGCGTGATCCCGGGTGAGGGTGCGGTCTGTCCGGCGAGATAGAGTTCATCATGTTGGACCGCGAGTCGACGCTCCTTCAGATCGATTGTGCCACTAGTTTCGAAAACCACGAGGCGCGGCCCGTCGACACCGGCGGCCACCTCTAGCTGTCGGCGCGTCGGTTCGGTAATCTTGATGATCGGCGTCTCGTCGTCGAGCCACGGCGCGGGATCTGCGAACCCAGCGTCCAGATCGAAGTGGGAGATGCTCCTTAGCCCGGTTCCAGTTCGACTACCCTTGCTCAGAGAGCGACTCTCCGTGTTAAAGAGGTGGACCTTGCTCGCGACGCTGGTCCCGTCAGCGGTCTCGACGACTGCGCGAACATGATAGTAGCGTCTGCTCGTCAACTCCGAGAGATCCTGGCTGAACGATCCATCATCGGAAACACACTGTGAATTCGTCACGGTCCACGACTCTCGAGGTACCTCGCGATACTCGATGCCAGCCTCGAGCGAGCCGGGATCACCGACAGTTACTGTCGCGTTGATTGTCGCCGAGGTTGAGGATATATCTTGGATCGCGTCAATCGAAACGATACTTGAAGTAGTGAACGCTTGGATTTCACCAGTAGCATCGTCGTCGTCTGTTGCCTCGATAACTGCCCGGAATTCGTACTCCTGAACACTCCGCGAAAGCCCCGAGATCTCACGGGTAAACGGACCGGGTCCGTTGAGCGTCCCCGAGTCCGTAACAGTCCACGACTCGGTACCGCCTTCGCGGTATTCGAAGTAACAATTAGCGGAGCCGGCACCACCAAGATCCGTGAGTTCGCCGCGTAGTGTAGCCGAGGTGGAGGTCACGTCCATCGCCTCGTCCGTAGAGACGAACGGAACGCTGGTCTCGGTTGAAGTGCTTCCGTCCGAACTGACGTCCCCAATATCACGATTCGCTGTCAGGTCTATTCCCTCGAGATCTTTGAATGTCGCTCGACAGAGAACGTTTTCGTTGTGACTCGTGACCGCCAATCCGAGGTACGCATCGTTGCTCAATTCGATGTCATCAGCGGTGAAACTACTGATGAGAGTCCAATCGTCTTCGTTCGTTGGTTCACCTTGCGACCCGAACGCTTCGATGATGTCTCCTTCTCTCCGCAAGCGCATCCAGTCAGCGTAGATGTTCGTCGACGTGTCTGTCATCTCAGTTTGCTCGCCCGCCTGGGGGCGCCACTGTACTGATTCTTCTTGGGTTGGCCGCCGCCGGAGCATCAGATTCTTTGCGTCGACGTCAAGCGATTCTCGGACCATGATTCCGGCTTTCGCCCAGACGTTCGTGTCCTCGACGAAGAGATTATGGACGATTACATCAAAATCACCGCTTACATCCGTGTAAGAGTAGTGAAACTCGTCGGCTTCGTTCCAAATATCGGCACCACCGCCTTCTATCGTAATGACCGTGGCGGCCGAAGCAGTACTGCTCAGCGCCGAGACGCCGAGTGCGCCAATACTTCCCGCACTAATCGATCTGAGAAACGTCCGTCTATCGTGTGTCATGGGGCAAACTCTTGATAGGGTATCACATAGAAACTAATAAAATTTGTTGTGAATGTAGATTATATTATACCATACTGTTCAAAGTTCACCCAGTGTCTTTCCAATCAACTACCTCAGCGCAAACGATGGCACCGCACACGCCTGTAGATTACTCGAGAAGCGGTGCAATAATACCGAAATCAGAATCATCGTTCCCGACAAAGGAACGTTTGATTACAGCTACAGTTTTCTAAAATTCAGTATTTATTTTCGACAAACCTCCGTGAAGCTCGAGTAGCGACACAGTTTATTTGATGATATGATGATTCTCCGGGTATGAACTCACATCTCAATCAAAAGCAGTATCGCAATCTCGAAGTCACTCACACAGTATTCGATACGTTTCCTAGTAACACGCCGAAACCAAATGATCGATGATAATCAAGGAGTAAAGAGTATGATCAAATACAACATTCGTTATGAATTGGACGCTGTGGGTATTGTTATCTGATTACAATTGGAATTGGCGTATACCAGAGACAGGTACCGAGCATGCAACCACATCTATACGACCCAGAGACTGCTCAAGCGTTCGTCGAAAATATTGATAGTTGAATCAGTGAGATCGTGTCACAGATTACCGTTCCCCACTCGGGAACAGATAGATCGTCTCAGCTCACTCCCGTAGGACGGTAGCGTCCGCAAGATCATAGTCCTCGAAATAACTGCGCTCGATTTCGACAAGTTCGGCGAATAGATCACGGGCTTCGTTACGGCCGATACTGACCAGTGGGTCGTTGAGGAATGCCTGAAAGGCGAGATCGAGATCGCCGTCGAATCCGGCCTCAATCAATGTCTCCTGATTGGTGATCTGGCGTTCTATCATACTACGAACCTGTGGCGGAAGCGTCCCCGCACACAACGGTGTAACGCCTTTCCCGGTAAAGAGAGCATTAGTCTCGACGACAGCACCCTTGGGAAGGCCAGCAATCTGCCCGGTGTTCGGATAGTTGCAATGGGTTTTGAACGGTTCGCCGCCGGCCAGAGCGCGCATGATCTCGACGGCCTCCTCCCACGACTCGCCGAACTCGAACTCTTCAGCGCCGGTAAGATACTGCCGCATTTTATCGGGAGCATCACCGTCACTAATACGGGCAGAACTGGGTGTCAAGCGAATCCCCCACCGGTGAATCTCCTCCGGATCGTTGATATCGAGATACCAGGGAACGAACTCGGCAAGGTGACGGTCCCCGGCCGCACCTAACACGCCAAACCGCTCGTACATGTCGAACGCGATCTGAAAGTTGTTTATCCAGAACGATTCACCGTCCATGTCTCCGGGTTCGTAGCCAGGAATCGGCTTTCGCTTCTCGAGTTCTGCATCGAGATATTGGACCAGATCATGATCACGCCAGTAGGCGTCATCGATCCACGTGAAGTGATTGATTCCCTTGACAGAGATGTCGATTTCGTTCCGAGAGACATTCGTGGCCTCGTCGACATGGGCTTCGGCAATCTCTGCGAAAAGGTCTTGGTACGGGTGAACCTCGTGACAGAGGCCGATAGCGTTGATATCAGGGTACTCCTCGTAGAGCGAGCGAGTACAAACTGTCATTGGATTCGTATAATTGATGACCCACGCATCAGGACACCAGTCACGGACCGTCGCTGCGATTTCGCGGTACTGAGGGATTGCACGGAGCGCGCGCATGATTCCACCAGGGCCGACCGTATCTGCAACAGTCTGATAGACCCCATACTTCTGTGGGACATCAATATCGTGTACGAACGTTTCCTCGGGAGGGTCCTGAATCGAACAGATCACAAAATCCGCTCCCTCAAGTGCGCCTGCCATTTCGTGGTAGGCTTCGAACTGCCAGTCACCGACTGCGTCGTCGCGTGCCATGACCTGATTTCCTAGCTCGGCGTTTCTCGTTGCCGCTTCGTAGTTGACGTCGTACAGTGCTACCTCGCCGGTGAGGTCCGAACACTGACCCAAATCGTTGATGAGCGTATGTGCCCAGCCCTGGCTTCCGCCGCCGATATACCCTATCTTTACCCGTTGGCTCACACGTTCATCTGCAGATCGCTGTAGCCGATGCATACGAACCAACCTTACGCAGCAATGAGTAAAGTGTTTGCATTGAGGAAGTGATTTCCCGTCGAGATCAGCGTTTGATCGACAATTCCGAGGACGCCGGTGACATGGCTACTGTCGTAGCCCATACAGGCTTGTCCACTCGATACTCATCACAGTCTTGTCCATGCTAAACGAGTCGAACCGACGACAGTACTCAAGTTCTCAGTCCTCGTTCGACGAATCGATACCGTCCGGAAACGTCCGTGGAAGCGCCGCCGGTTGATCGCAGTCGGCCTCGAGCGCCACATACTCGCTTTCGGTGGAAGACGATCGGATCCCGGAGAGGACCTCGAGAACGTGCTCGGCCAGCTCACCGCTCGTGCGGTGATCCCAGTCGGACCGAATCGCGAGTGCCATGTCGGCGACGCCGACACCACGACCACCCGTGTACTCGTGTGTGTACGGGATATCCTCCCATCCATCAGTTTTGCGGCTGGAAACCTGTACCGTTCCATCGAAGTTGTTCGGATTAGTGAGACGGAGCGTCCCGTCCGTCCCGTAGAGTTCGAACGCCGGCGCTGGCAAGGTCGAATCCTGAACATCGAAGCTCGTCAGAACGTTCGCAATCGCGCCCGATTCAAAGTCGACGACGCCGGCTTCGTGGGTTGGTACCTCGACATCGACCGTCTCGCCGTGGCGAGGCTCGCTCGTGATCGTCCGCTTGTCGGATGCCCGTCCGATCGAACCAGCAACCCGTCGCGCGGGACCAAGCAGAAAGACCAGCGCCGTCACGTAATAGGGGCCCATATCGAACAGCGGTCCCCCGCCTTCCTGATAGTAGAGATCCGGGTTCGGATGCCAAGTCTCATGGCCCGAAGATGTCCATATCGCGGTCGCCCCAACCGGCCTCCCGATCCGGCCCTCATCGATAACTGTGCGGCACGTCTGTAAACCGGCACCGAGGAAGGTATCCGGAGCCGACCCAACGAACAGGCCGCGATCGGCTGCCAGCTCGCGGATCGCGTCGGCATCCGCCACCGTCGTTGCGAACGGCTTTTCGGTATAAACGTGTTTTTCGGCCTCGAGAACTTCCGTGCAGACCTCGGCGTGAACCGTCGGAGGTGTCAGGTTTAAAACAATATCGATCGCCGGATCGTCAAGCAACTCCGGAACCTCGACGGCCTCGATTCCGTACTCGGCCGCTTTGGATTCAGCACGGTCACGATCGATGTCGGCACAGGTCGTGATCCGATACTGATCAAACTGTGTTGCATTCGAAAGGTACGCATCACAAATCGTTCCACATCCGACGATCCCAACATTGACTGGATGCATATCAGGAAGGTTCTTTACACGTGACTTAACACTGTTGGTGATGGAAACCGCCAGGAGGAACATATCTCGAGGACTGGCCGACGACGAACCGGCGATATAACCGGGCTATGGGTACTGCCCGCGCACGTGATGGACTTCACCAAGTTCGCCGGAATCGACGAGCTTCTTCGTGTACTGAATCGGGGGGATGAATCGGTAGTTGAACGCGATCCCTGCAGTTCCCGCCGCATTCTTGGCGGCCTCGTGCATCTGCTCTGCATCCTTGAGAGTGTGGACCAGCGGTTTCTCACAGAACACCGACGCAACTGCCTCAAGGGCTGCAATCGCTGGATCAGCGTGGATCGCGTTTGGCCCGAGGTTGTAGAGGACATCAACCTCGTCAACGATGTTCTCCCAGTTCGTACCGGTAGGGGTGAAGTTGAGCCGTTCGGCAGCGTCGGCAACTCCCTCTTCGTATCGGCCAATCATTATCTGACGTTCGACTCCTGGAACCGCCGGAAAACAGTGGAGACGCTCGAGTGCACTCGAGTGGGGCTTGGCCCATAAACCGATACCCAGCATACCGACCGTCAGTGGGTCGTTGCTCATTCTATTGACTTTAGGCCCAGTAGGCGTCGCCAGGCGTCGTTTCGAAAACGGCACGGTCAAGGACATCGATCGCCTTCTCGAGGCCTTCGTTGGGCGAGGTCAGCGAATCCTCGTGTTCGATACTAAGCACACCGTCGTAGTCGACCATTCGAAGGGTCGAGACGATGTCCTTCCAGAACTCCTCTCCATGACCGTAGCCGATCGAACGAAACAGCCACGAGCGGTTGATTTCGTCCGTATACGGTGTCGTATCGAGTACTCCTTTCTCCCGGGAATTAGCGTCGTAAACCTTCGTATCCTTGGCGTGGAAGTGATGAATCGCGTCCTCCTCGCCAAGCAATCGGATCGATTCTGTAATATCGATTCCTTGCCACACGAGATGGGACGGATCGTAGTTCGCACCGATGCGCTCGTTGGTCTCCTCTCGTAAGTCAAGCAATCCATGCGGCTCGTAGATGAACATGTTGGGGTGCATCTCGAGGCCGACGTTCACGCCGTGATCGTCGGCAAATTCCGCGAGTTCGGACCAATAATCGACGGCAACCTCCCACTGATACTCGTGAGCCGACAAATGTTCCGGCGGCCACGGTGCCGTGATCCAGTTTGGGACCTCATCGGCGGGACCGCCAGCTGGCAGGCCGGAAAAGGTGGTAACTGTATCGACGCCGAGTTGGTTCGCGAGACGGATCGCCCCCCGAAGTTCTTCGTCAGCCTCGGCTGCACGCTCGTCGTCGGGATGAAGTGGGTTGTTGTGGGTCGCCAGTGCTGAAATGTGCAAATCGTACATATCGAGTAACGCCATCAACTCGGCATGAGCATCCTCGTCGTCTAGATACGTCTCCTGGGGCAGGTGGTCGTCACCGACGAATCCGCCACAGGCGATTTCGACCGCATCAACTCCCTGTTCTTCGAGGTACGCGAAGGTATCCTCAAGCGATTCACCAGCGAGTGCAACTGTTAATACTCCGATCTCCATGCATACATTTGGCACGATATATATGAAAACTCTTCTGGTGTCGGCGATAGAGACAGTAGTGCGATACAACTACTGGACGATGAGGCGACCGGTAAGGGCTCACGTCGAGGTACGATATCGACTCCTCGAGAGGTCGTTCACTCGATCAGACACGGGTTCCAGACAGGCCCCGTCTCCGCTTGCACCGACCGAGCCAGTGGCAACCATCCGACGAGAGTCGACTGGTTCAACTCGACGAAAAGACTAAGATGGGACCTCGAGAACGCAGTGATATGAGCGTGGATGCACTAGCTATCGGCGGTAATGAGTTCGATTTCCACGAGTTTACGGCAGTCGGACCGGTGCTTTCCGATGTCTTCGATGGCGTCGCCGAACTTAACCGGACGACCGACCGTAACGCAGTCCTCGAACTCGAGGCGTACGACGTTATGGTCGACTACACGACAAAGGCTGACTGGACTGAGGAACAGATTGAGGCGATTAGTTCGTTTATCGCGACCGGAGGCGGATACGTTGGCATTCACTGCGCAGCGGATGTTAGCTCCTTTATCGACGAACCATGCGATGAGGTAGCATCACTTATTGGAGGACGGTTCGTCACACATCCCGAAATGTCCGAACTCGACATCGAAATCATTGAGCAGAACCACCCAGTGATGGCCGATGTCGATACCTTTCGAACGTACGATGAACCGTATCAGCTCGACTGGAACGATGACCGCGTCACTGTTCTCGCAGAATTTACTCACGAATCGATGGGGACGATGCCGGCTGTCTGGGTGCGATCCGTGGGAGAAGGGCGCGTGTTCTACTGCTCACTCGGACACGACGCCGCCGCGTTCGAACCTAACGACGTTCAGACACTGCTCAGGAATGGACTCGCGTGGGCGAACAGAGAGAGTTAGAAGCCAGTTCGAGGGTAGTCACCCGAACTGTATCCAACGCCGAAGTTCGTCCGTATTCGTCTGAGCACTGTCGATATTCTTCGAATTATAATCTCTTCGAAAGAAACCTATTGCCATCGGATAGCCGTTTCATCCCAGGTTGCACCATTTTCGATCGGTGGCGGTGGTTAGTTCGACGAATCCCGAATGAAGAAACGCCGGTGATAAGACTACATATATTGACATCCATCCCCACGGAATTTTTGCAGAATGAGGGGCCACGAAGAACAATGATAAGTAGTATGGACAATACTACGGGGATAGAGCAATGACCCAACAACAGGAGTTTCAGCAGCAACTCCTTCAAACAGCCGCCCGCAAGCACGGGTACGATGGACAGACCGGACAGGCGTTTACATCCTGGCAGAACTCCGTTCAGCAGGAATTAGCAACAGTGCTAGGATTTCCTGAGATTCACGCTGCTAGTACGGACGAAATTGAGTCAAGACAACTCGAGACCGAATCGAGAGCCGATCACGAACGACAGAAATGGACGATTCGAACGGAAGATGGAATTCATGTTCCGTTTTATCTGCTCGTTCCAGACGAGGGTGAGCCACCGTACCCCGTTGTGCTCGCGGTTCACGGTCACACCGAAGACGGCAAAGAATTGACCGTTGGAAACATCCCCGATGATCGAATAGAGATTTATCAGGAGCATCGGGATTTCGGTCGACAGGCTGTCCAACGAGGGTATGCGACTCTCGTACCAGACTTGCGAGCGTTCGGCGAATTGGCAGGCCCAAAAATCGAGAAAGACGGCTATCGGTCGTGTACACGAATGCAGAAAATCTCGCAGCTATTCGGTCGAACGCTTGCAGGGGAACGAACATGGGATGTTCTCCGGCTCGTCGACTTCGTCGAAAACGAGGAGATACTGGACGATAGTCGGATCGCTATCACAGGACATTCCGGCGGAGCCGCGGTGTCAATGTTCGCGGCAGCACTGGACGAACGATTGAGTCCTGTCGCGCTGAACGCCTACTTTTGTACGTTCAAAGATTCGATCATCGCTATCGATCACTGTGAATGTAACTACGTACCGGGCATCTTCCGTCTCGGCGAAATGTGGGACATTGCCGGGGCGATTGCTCCCCGCCAGCTCACCATCGCCACCGGCGATGAAGATCCGATTTTCCCCATCAATGGGACGAAGCGTGCGTTTTCACGCCTGGAACAGATATATCTGAATGCCGGTGCAGAAGATGCGTGCGAACTGTTTGTAGGGTCTGGAGCACATCGGTACTACCCGAAGGGAGTCTGGCCAACCATCGAAAAGCACCTGTGACCATCTCGAGACATCTATATTACGGTTGGACGACAACCTGATCAGAAAGTACGTACCACTCGAGAGAACCATTTCTTGCGATCGTCTGCCCTACTCACTCAGCTTTATACGTTGACGTAGAAGCGTGCCGTAGCGGTAGCAGGGACGGTTAATGCCGATTACGGATTTCTTATCGTGAACGCACGTATTTGACGAGCCAAAGTCACTAGCACTAGAGCAATAACGCCACGCGAAAACGTACATCACAGGTCTTGTTCCTTGCCATAACAAGAACATGGTAGACAACGCACGCGAAGTCCTCCCGACGAAAGGCAAACGCGCTCTCAACACCCGAGGAAAGAGACTGATATCTCTTTATTCACTCAACAGTCAATGATAACGTGCAACGCTGAGTTGATTATTCAGGGTAGGCCTTCTAGCAAGTCTCACGAAAAATCTTAGAAACACGTTTGGATACTAGAGCTCCCAACAGTCTGTGTGAAATGCCACCATGATATATGATGCTGGTTCCCCTGTCCCGATAATTACAATTGTATGTACGTAAACGCCCGTTACAAAAGTACTATCGTAAATTCAGCCACTACCGACAAGAGATAGTGAGAAGACAGCAACATCCGGAACACCAAAACCAGCTAAGAGACCACGTACCACCCGTAATAGGCGTTATGTTCATATTCGCAACAGGGAAATACAGACTTTGGGTTTTTCGCAGTCAATGGAACGATTCCGATTTGTATGGCGCCAAAATGACTGAAATCGGCCGAATCCACGATACACACAAAACGATCCTGGCATAATGGATAAACGCAGGGTGTGATTGCTTGTCTGCTGTTCCCGGTACGGGAACACAGAGCCGGGTCTAATATCTATAGAAGTGATGCAAGAAATTAATCGATCGAAACAGAATTTAGTCACTATCGCCAACCTGTTAAAAGAAGGAGTCAATCTACATATAATGGTGAGAGATTAACAACCAGAAGCAATCCCCAAAATAAGAGTCGGAAAGAATCAGACCAAAGCAATCATCAACTAAGAACGTAGTGAATAATGACGGTTGTGAGTTGGTACCATGATCTTATCCGATTTGTCGTCCCTACCAAAAGGATGTAGACGGGAACGCGGATAATTTATACAGGAGGGCCGAAATTAATCGGTATGGACATAGCTACGATAAATGGATATCCGCTTTCCTCACCGATCGATCCGGTACAGAAACGTCCGTTCTTCGGCGGAGAGCGACACCTTCGCAAACGAGATGTCGTTCTCGTCGTCGTCGAGACGCGAGACGGTCGGCAGGGCGTCGCGACGGCGGGCGCGAGCAGTTCCGCAATGCGCGAGTACTTCGAAGGCGATTCCCAGGGAACGTTCGCAGACATCGTCGAGGACTCGGTTGCAGACGCCCTCGAGGGTGAAACGATCGACGAGATCACCGACGCTCACGACCTGCTCGCTGCGACGAATCTCCCCGCCCACCTCGAGACGGAAGCGATTTCGGCGATCGACGTCGCACTGTACGATATCCGCGGAAAGGAACTGGGCGCGCCGATATACGAACTGCTGGCAGCGGAGTACGAGAGCGAGCCGACGACCGAGATGCCGCTGTACGCCAGCGCCGGGATGTACATGGAGCCGGAAGGGTACGTCGAGCAGGCTCGAGCGCTCGAGGAACTGGGCTTTTTCGGCTACAAGTATCGCCCCGGGATCGGTCCCGACGGCGACCGGCGAACGGTCGACCTGCTGGCCGAGGCGGTCGACGAAATCGAGCTCATGCTCGACGTGCACACCTGGTGGAAACTCGGCGAATCCTACGGCCGCGAGACGGTCCGAGAGCTGGTCGAGCACGCCGCCGACCGCGGCGCGTACTGGATCGAGGAACCGGTCGAACCCGCCGATCACGCGGGCTACGTCGAACTGGCAGAAACCGGCGCGCCGCTGGCCGGCGGGGAAAGCGAGGAATCTCCGGCCGGACTCGTCAAACTCGGCGAGACCGGCGCGGTCGAGTTCCTGCAGGGCGACGTACGCCATCACGAGGGCTTTACGGGCTGTCGGGACGCAGTCGAGTACTGCGACGGACGCGACGTCGAGTTCGTGCCGCACAACTTCGGTACCTGGCTTGGCCTCCAGGCCAACGCACACCTCGTCGCCGCGGCACCGGACGTCACCCTGCTCGAGTACCCCGTCTTCGAGGACGATCCGGCGCTCGCCGAGGCGACGATCGATCCGGGAATGTACCCGTTCGATCTCGCGTTCGACATCATCGAGGGGCAACCCGATATCGAAGACGGATACCTGAGCGTTTCGGACGCGCCCGGACTCGGCGTCGAGGTCGACCTCGACGTGCTCGAAGAGTACCCGTTCGTCGACGGTGCGTGGACGGAGTTCCACTACGACGACGAGTAGACGGCGAAAATCGATTCTCTTGGACACCGTTCGACTGGTACCTCCGTAGACTCGCCGGATCAGGCCGTCTCGAGCACCGGAGCCGACTGTACCGCCTCGTAGTACTTCTCGAGACGCGTTTCGTCCGCCGCGGAGAGGTTAACCAGCGGGTCGCGGACGGGACCGCCGGTGTAGCCCGCCAGATCCATGCCGTGTTTGACGACGGGAACGTTGTTCGCGGCCGCAAGTTCGTTTTCCTCACCCGATTCCGCGCGGAGGTCCTCGATCGGCCGGAGGAGCCGCTGGATCGACCGGGCCCGGTCCCAGTCGTCCGCCCGAATCGCTTCGAACAGCGCCAGCGTCGCCTCCGGCGCGAAGTTTCCGAGGCCGGTCGTATAGCCCGTCGCGCCCTCGATAGCGAACGAACAGGCGTACCGTTCGGCGATCCCGTTGAGCCAGGTCACCTCGCCGGGAGTCTCCGCGACCGTGCGGGAAAACGCCGCGACGTCGTCGACCGCGTACTTGACCGCGACGACGTTCTCGCGTTCGCTCACGTCGGCGATCACGTCACGCGAGACTGCCGGACCCCGTTTGTAGATGACGACGCCGAGATCGGTCGCGTCGCAGATCCGGTGGTAGTAGTTCGCCAACCCGCGTTTGTGTACGTAGGTGTGATCCGGATCCATCACCATGATGGCGTCTGCGCCAGCGTCCTCGTAGGCATCTGAGAGCCGACTAACCTCCGGGAGACTGCCGGCGACGCCTCCAGCGATGGTCGCCTCGTCGCCGGTCGCTTCTACGTGGGTGGCGACGATTTCGATCCGTTCCTCGTCGGTGAGCGAGTAGTACTCGCCGGTGTTGCCACAGGGGATGAACAGGCGCGCACCGGCCTCGTACTGTTTCTCGAGGTTGTCCGCGAGGTCGTCGAAGAGTACGTCCGATCCGTCGGCGCTGAACGGCACGGCGGTCGTGAAAGCAACGTCACGAAAGCGTTCCCGAAGGACATCTCTGGCCATATCGTAGTCAATAGTACGAGGGAGGGAACTGATAAGTGTATCCCCGGCAGCCATCTCCGGTGTCCCTCCGGCAGCTGTCTTCGGTGTTTCTCCGACGGCCGTCTCCGGCCGATGGTGGGTGCCCGTCGAACACCCGGAGACGCAAGCTATATTGGTCGCGGCTCTGTCGCATTCGCTATGGAGATCACGGACGTTCAGGCGATTCCGCTCGCACACTCGTTACCGGACGGACAGGGCCTCGGGGACGCTCGAGGCTTCGGAACCGATCGCGGGACGACGCTGGTCCGCCTCGAGACCGACGACGGGGCCGTCGGCTGGGGAGAGGCGTTCGCCCCGGGCCCGATGGCCACGGCGACGGTCGAAACGATGTTCGCCGACGACCTGATCGGGATGGACCCCTTCGAGGTCGAGTCGCTCGCCGAAAGGTCCTACACCGATCCGTACCACTTCGGCGGCGACGTGGTCGTCCAGAGCGCCGTCAGCGCGCTCGATGTCGCCTGCTGGGACATCATCGGACAGCACGTCGGCCGGCCGGTCCACCGGCTGCTCGGTGGCACTCACTGCGAGGAGTTGACCCCCTACGCCTCGACGATGTACTTCACCGAATCGGATCGACCGATCGAGCAGCCGATTCGCGAGGCCGTCGAAGAAGGGTTCACCGCGGCAAAGATCAAGATCGGGGCGGGCCTCGAGTCGGACGTCGAGCGCGTACGGACGGCGCGGGAGATTCTCGGCGAAGATGCCGACCTGATGGTCGACATGAACGGCAACTACCGGCCGCATCAGGCCCTCGAGTCAGCTCGAGCCATCGAAGAGTTCGACGTGACCTGGATCGAGGAACCGGTCCCACCGGAGAACCTCTCGGGCTACCGCGAACTGCGGAAAAAGATCGACACGCCGATCGCCGCCGGCGAGGCCCACTACGGGCGGTTCGAGTTCAAGGAACTGATCGACGATCGAACCGTCGACATCGTCCAGCCGAATCTCGGCCGCTGTGGCGGCCTCTCGGAAGCGCGGCTGATCGCCGGCATGGCCTCGACCGAGAACGTCGCCGTCAGACCGCACATCTGGAACAGCGCCGTGGGCCTGGCCGCCGCGGTCCAGTTCGCCGCGAGCCTCTCGAGCTATCCACACACACGAAACGTGCCCGAACCGATGCTGATCGAGTTCGACCGCAGCGAGAACCCGCTTCGGAGCGACCTGCTCGAGTCGCCGTTCGATCCGTCCGGCGGTAGTATCGACGTCCCACAGGAACCGGGGCTCGGCATCGAGATCGATCAGGACGCACTCGAGCGCTATCGAAGCGACTAGCTGGAAAACAGGTTCTGTTGTCGGCAGCGGAACCGCGCCGCTGGACCGGTATTTTGATAATCTCCCCGACTGGCCTATGTGTATGAACGTACTGGTAACTGGCACCTACGGCCGATGCGGTACCGCAATCATCGATCACTTACACGACGACGATCGGTACGAGTTTACGTACTATAATCGCTCAGACCGCGAAGAGGGACCCTACAGCGGCTACGATACTGTCGTCGGCGACATCGCGGACTACGAGACGCTTCGGGACGCCTGCGAGGGGCAAGACGCCATCATCCACCTCGCGGCCTACCCCTACACCGACGGCGACTGGGGCGACATCTTCGAACCCAACATCATCGGCATGTACAACGTCCTCGAGGCCGCCCGCGAGGCCGAAGTGGAGTCCATCATTTTCGGGTCGACCAATCACGTGATGGGGATGTACGAACTCGAGAACGCCCCCGAAATCTACGAGCGCGATCACGACCTCGTGATCGACCATACCGATCCCGTTCGTCCGGATTCGTACTACGGGGCCTCCAAGAGCTTCGGCGAGGACCTCGGTCGGTACTACGTCGAGGGCGGCGAGTACCCGAAGCAGTTCTACGCGATCCGGATCTGTAGCGTGCGGATGCCCGAGTACGACCATCCCTACGGAGACGCCGAAATCCACGTTGCCGAGGGCGAGTTCGAGCGGGGCAGCGACGAGTACGAAGAGCAGGTCGCCCGGATGAAAGCAACCTGGCAATCCCGCCGTGACTTCGCCCACCAGATCGACTGCTGTCTGCAGGACGACAGCGTCGCGTTCGACGTGTTCAGCGGCGTCAGCGACAACCGCCGGCGCTGGTACGACTTGGAGCACGCTCGAGCGCGCATCGGCTACGATCCGCAGGACGACGGCGAGGAGTGGGACGCGCCGCCGGAGTAAGCGGGATTTCTCTTCTCCCGGATACTCCGACATGTCCGACACACCAGCCTGCAGATAGGCCCGACACACCAGTCCGCCGATCTGGCGACAGGCCGAGGATGCACGGATCGTTCCTGGCACGAACGCGTCGAAAGGTTTAGGCGGGCTCGAGCGGATCGGATTCGTATGGTTCGAACGAGCGGCCGAGCCGACGGACAGTGCCGGGTGAAACGATGACGATCAACAGCGACTGGGGCAGGTGGTGGACCCGAGAGGACCTGTACGGGCCCTCGGTCGACGGCGTATCGATGTGGTTTCTCGGGGTCACCGGCTGGGCGATCAGAACGCCGGAGGCGACGATATTCATCGATCCGTACTTCAGCACCGAGCGGGACCGCGAGTACATCGCCCGGATGCCGCCGGTGCCGATGGAGCCCCAGTGGGCGGAATCCTGCGATGGAGTCTTCTGTACGCACGATCACCGCGATCACTTCTGGCCGCCGTCGTTCGGGCCATTGCTGGACCACGGCGGGTCTGTCCACGCGCCGGCCGAGTGCTACGAGAACCACGACGTGAGCGAGATTCCGACGGATCAGCAGGTAGCCGCCGAACCCGGTGACAGCTACGAAATCGGCGATCTGACGATCCACATCCGGGACGGCCGCGATCCGGACGCCGACGGCAGCGTCACCTACGTCCTCGAGCACGAGGCGGGGACCATCTTCCACGGCGGCGACAACCGTCCGTGCGACGCGTTCTACGATGTCGGCGAGGAGTTCGATATCGACGTGGGGATGCTTTCGTACGGGACCACGGGCCGCCTCTCGGCCGACAGCGACGCGACTGGCCGGAAACTGTACAACGACGCTACAGACGTGGTCGAGGCCGCGAACGCCCTCGAGCTCGACCGACTGGTGCCGACCCACTGGCGGCGCTGGCGGTCGATTCAGGCAGATCCCCATGCGCTTTCGACCGCCGCGACGACCTTCGAGTACCCCCGCGTGATCGAAACCGTCGAAGTCGGGGACCGGCTTCGGCTCGGCCAGCCCGGCGTAGTGCCGCCGACCCGCCTCGAGGGTGAGTAAGGCGATTACGCGGTGATTCCTCGAGACGCGGTTGGGTACGCGTCTTCGTCGAGAGAACTTTTGATATCGATCTCGAGCGGCGTCGACTGAACGGTTCGAAGAGGAAACAGCCCGAAGAACGAATCGGCGATGCAATCACCGAGTACCGTCGAAAACGAGACTAGTTGCGATGGGACAGATCGTCGACCGCGACGCTAGTAGTTCATGTAGACCGTCTTCGTCGACGTGAAGAAGGCCAGACCGGCGTCACCCTGTTCGCGGTAGGTGTCCGTCGAAGACTGTTTGTAACCGCCGAATGGGACGTGTAGCTCGAGGCCGGTCGTCTTCTCGTTGACCTTCGCGACGCCGGATTCGACGTTTTCGGCGAACTGGTTGGCTTCAGAGAGATCCTGCGTGATAATGCTCGCCGAGAGGCCGTAGTCGACGTCGTTTGCCACCTCGAGGCCCTCCTCGAAGCTGCTGACCTTCAACACTGCCAGCACCGGACCGAAGACCTCCTCCTGAGCGATGCGCATGTCGTTCGTCACGTCAGAGAAGACGGCTGGTTCGACGTAGTAGCCGTCGTCGTACTCCCCGCCAGTGAGTCGCTCGCCACCGGTCTCGAGGGTCGCACCGTCTTCTTCCGCCGCGATATCGACGTACTCGAGGGTCCCGTCCAATTCGCTTTGCGTGACGTGAGGGCCCATGTCGACGTCTTCGAGCCCGGAGCCGATCTCGATCGATTCGGCGTAGTCGACGATGCCGGCGACGAACTCGTCGTAAACGTCTTCGTGGACGATTGCCCGAGAGCAGGCGGTACAGGCCTGACCCGTGACGCCGAACGCGCCCGCGCCGACGATGTCGACGGCTTCGCCGACGTCTGCGCTTGGCATCACAACTGTCGGATTCTTCCCGCCCATCTCACACTGGACGCGCTTGAGGTCGTCCGCGGCGGCCTGCGCGACGTGGGTTCCGACGGCGGTCGATCCCGTAAAGGAGACGGCGTCGACGCCCTCGTGATCGGTAAGGACGCCGCCGGCTTCGCTCCCGGAGCCGGTGACGTAGTTCGCGACGCCGTCCGGCAATCCCGCCTCGTCGAGCGCCTCGAGTAACTTCCAGGCGACGGTCGGGGCCGCCGAGGCGGGTTTGAGGACGGCCGTGTTACCGGCCGCGAGGGCGGGAGCGAGTTTCCACGCCGGAATGGCGATGGGGTAGTTCCACGGCGTAATCAACGCGACGGTTCCCAGCGGTTCGTGTTTGGTGTAGAGTTCTTTGTCCGTGCCGCTGGGTGACTTGACAGTGCCGCCGAGGTCGCTGGCTTTCTGTGCGTAGTAATAAAATATATCGATGGCTCGCTGGACCTCGCCGCCAGCTTCGCCGAGCGTCTTGCCCTCCTCGCGGGTCAGCGTCTCGGCGAGTTCGTCGCGCTGGTCCTCGAGGATCTGTGCCGTTTCCTGCAGAATCGCTCCCCGTTCCGGGCCGGGGGTCGACGACCACTCGTCCTCTGCGGCGACGGCTGCCTCGACCGCTTGCTCGGCGTCTTCGGCGGTCGACGACTGAAACTCGCCGACGACTTCGTCAGTATTTGCGGGATTTAGTACCTCAAACGAGTCTCCGGAACGTGATTCGACCCACTCTCCGTCGATGTAGTTACGGTGTACTGTCGGCATTCGAACTAGTGATTTCGCTCTACCCAATACCAAGATTCGTCTTGCGGCAATATTTTCACCTGCGATGCGAACGATCCGAAGCGGATCGGCAGCACAAACCCTAACTAATTTATACAGGTGAGACGAATCAACGTGGTAATGGGTTCCACGCAGCGTTCGAGCGATCCGGATGAGATGTCTCGAGTACAAGAAGTGGGTTCGACGATCCGTGAAACAGTCGTCGAACCGGTGTATAACGTTCTCGAGCCAGTTCTCGAACCGCTTGCCGGCTCTGTCCTGTTAAAGCTCGCGGCAATGGGGATGCTCCTGTTCGCCCTCGGTGCACTCCGCAGCGTCGGAGTCTGGGCCGCGATCCTCGCTGTCTGGGGATTCGGACTCATGCTCGTCGGCTTCGGGTGCTACGGACTGATCTGGTTGCAACGCAACTGATCAGCTCCGTCTCTGGATCGGCCAAAATATGCATCAATCGAGCGTGATCGAGCACGCGGCTTCCGCTTAAGACCATGTCCGAGTTGTTAGCATCCATTATACAACAGTCACGTTAGCGCTGCATGAGTTGGGAAACGTTTTGCTCGCCCGCACGGCGCTCAAGCGAGAGTCCCTCTATTTTCCGGATCGTTATTTCCCCGAGGACGTTGACCTCACAGCCTTCCTCGAGGTGGCCGCCGACGGTTCGGTCGCCGTCGAACGCGGTCACGTGAAGGTGGGGTTCGCCGTTGGCGATAACGCCGTTGATGTCGGTCACCTCCCAGGCACCCTCGAGCTCGAGGTCGACGTTCCGATCGGACTGCTCGTCGGGGAGATCAGTCCGATCGACGTAGTGGATATTCAGCGTGCTGAAGGTGCCGATCCCCGTGACGACCGCGCCGGTGTCGACCGCGTGTTCCTCGCAGGCGCGTTCGATCGACTCGAGGGCCATGTCGCCACGGTCGAGGCGAACGATAACGTGTCCGTCGCTGGATTCGAACGATTCCATGACCGTCTGTGAAACCGCCGGCGGAATAAACCTTGACACTGCGGCAGTAGTGGGCGCGCCGGCGAACAAACTCGAAGGGGCCAAGCTTGAAGTGCAATCGAGCAGTCGGTTCACTATCGCATGGAACCTATCAGGTACGGAATCGTCGGTGCGACGGGATTCGGAGCCAATCACGCGCAGGCGGTCGCGGCCGTAGACGGTGCCGAGGTCGTCGCGGGAACGGCGCGAACCGCGGACTCGGTCGCATCGTTCGAAGCGGATCACGACGCGGCGGGATACACGGACTACGAGGAACTGCTCGAGTCCGAGTCGCTCGATGCGATCAGCATCTGTACGCCGTCGGGCACCCACGCCGAAATCGCGGTGGCCGCCGCCGAAGCCGGGGTTCACGTCCTCTCGGAGAAACCGCTCGACGTCTACGTAGAGCGCGTCGACCGGATGATCGAGGCCGCGGATCGAAACGACGTTCGCCTCGGTGGGATCTTCCAGCGACGGTTCACGCCGGAACGTTGGACCGCCCGCCAGTGGGTCGAGGAAGGCCGGTTCGGCGACCTGCTGCTCGCTGATACGGCGATCAAGTGGCACCGCCCACAGCGCTACTACGAGGATCACTGGCACGGAAGCCGCGACCTCGACGGCGGCGTTCTCATCCAGCAGGCGATCCACTTCGTCGACCTCCTCCAGTGGCTGGGCAGCGATATCGAGCGCGTAACTGCGGACACGAAAACGGTGGCACACGAGATGGAGTGCGAAGACGTTGCCACCGTCAGCGTTCGGTTCGAAAACGGCGCTCAAGGTACCATCGTTGCGACGACCGGCGTGAAAGGCGGACGAGAGCGCGTCGAACTGAACGGAACAGCCGGCTCGTACAACTCCGGCACGTTCGTCCTCGAGGACGAAATTGTCGAGCCGACGCTCGAAGAACCGCCGTGTGGGACGGGGCTCGAGGGGCAGATTCGAGACTTTATCGCAGCAGTCCGCGAGGACCGCGAACCGATCGTTAGCGGACGGGATGCCCGCAAAGCGGTCGAAGTCGTGCTCGCTTCCTACGCATCGGCCACGCTCGATCGGCCGGTACGAGTCGACGAGGTCCGTGACGTGGCAGAACACACCTAGGAGACATAACACAGAATACCGTTCGGGATCGTCCTAGGGAGATTCTGGGAGACAAAAACCATCTGAGTTCGATTGTCAGTAGAGCTACTCGTTCTCGAATTCAGAAGTGGTCGAGTTTAGATCGTATACGTTCAGCCGGTAGAAGGACTCAATCCGGAGATTAGAGAGAAATCTAATTCAAACAACATATACGAAGGCCAGAGAATCGAGAAGAAAAGATTTAACAGTAATAGTGATTACCACTCTCATGGTGTTAGATAATGGCACACAAAAGACGGTCAGTCCTTCGAGCGATCGGTGTGAGTACCCTCGGGATCACTGCGGCGGCGTTGTCCAGCGGAACGGCCGCGGCAGCGACCATCATCACGATTCGCGGCGGTGGAACGGATATCTGGAACACGGAAGACGCGTTCCACTTCTATTCGGACGAGGTCAGCGGGGACTTCGACGTCGAAGTACGGAACACCTACCTCGAGAATACGGACGCCAACGCGAAAACGGGGATCATGTTCCGGGAGTCGATGGATCCGGCGTCGAAGAACGTGATGCTTCGGCGCACGCCAAACGGCGAGGCGTCGCTGCAGTGGCGACCCGAAGACGGAGCCGAAACGGTCAGCACGACATCGGGGGGCGAAGACGAGAGCGAGGTCGATGGCGGCAGCTTAGAGGCCGAGTGGCTGCGCCTGCGCCGAAGCGGCGACACCATCGAAGCGTACGGCTCGAGCGATGGCGACGACTGGACGCTGATCGCCGACATCGATACGGACCAACTCGAGTTGAGCGACGATGCGTACGTCGGCATACCGGTCACGAGCCACGACACAGGAACACTCTGTACCGCAGAAGTGCGCGATCTGTCGGGAATCGACCCGAACGATAGCCGCGATATCGGCGATATCGAAGCCAATGGTGACGTCGATGTCGCGGAGGGCGTCCCGTTCGTATCGACCGGCGACGCGACCGACGTGACGGCTACGTCGGCGACCGTAGGCGGTGAACTAACCGACCTTGGCGGTGCCGACTCGGCCGAGTGTTACGTCGAGTATCGGGAGGTCCCGACCGAGGCGTGGACGGAAACCGAGAGACAGACGCTAGCGGAACCCGGCGAGTTCCAGGTCCACCTCGAGGACCTCACGAGCAGGCGCTACTACGAGTACCGTGCGGCTATCGAGACCAGCGACGGCGACGGCGCAAACGGCTCGTCGGAAACGTTCGGGACACCGAGTCGCTGGAACGGCCCAACGATCCGAAAGGGGCCGGACAGCGCGTCGAACGTCGATCTCGCGGACGGGTTCGCAGATCCCGCACCGTGGTTGGACGACGACACGCCCGTCATTAAAATACGCGAGCCGACGCGGCAACAGCTATCGGCCGCACTCAGCGTCGACGGGCCGCGCCTCGTCGTCTTCGAAACGAGCGGCGTGATCGACCTCGAGCAACAGCGCCTGACGGTGACGGGCGACGAACTGTATATCGCCGGTCAGACGGCCCCATCGCCGGGCATCACGCTCGTTCAGGGTGATCTCTGGATCGACGCCAACGACTGCGTGATTCAACACATCAGGGTCCGGCCGGGCGATGCCAACCTGACAGAAGAGAGCGACTGGGAGCCCGACGCGATCAGAACGGGAGACGGGACCGAGAACAACGTCATCGATCACTGCACGACGACCTGGGGCGTCGACGAGAACCTTTCGGTCGGCTACGAGACGCAGAATACGACGGTGTCGAACTGCCTGGTCGCGGAACCGCTGCAGGACGCGACCCACCACAAGGGCGACCACGGGTACGGCTCGCTGATCGGCGACGATTCGGAGAACGTCACCCTCGCGGGGAACGTCTGGGCGCACAACTACGACCGGAATCCGCGGCTCAAAGAGGGGACCCGATCCGTCGTCGCGAACAACGTCATGTACCACTATCGGGACGGCATCTGGATGGATCCCGACACGGAGGCCAGCATCGAGGGCAACGTCTTCAGGCGGCCGGTCAGCGACCAGCCAAATATCTTCGGCGACGGAACTGCGGCCGTCGTCGACAACGTCCTCGAGGACGCGGACAACCCGATAGTCGGCGACGGCATCTCGGAGGTCGACTCGCGACCGCTGTGGCCGGAGGAACTCGACGTGCTACCGTCGGAAGCCGTCCTCGAGCACAACCTCAAACACGTCGGCGCACGTCCTGCCGACCGAACGGAGGCGGACGAACGCGTGCTCGAGCAGCTCGTTACGGGCGAGGGATCGTATATCGATAGCCAGGAGGAGGTCGGCGGCTACCCCGACCTCGAGGAGAACACGTGGCCGATTCGCGTGCCCCAGAGCGCGACGCACGCGTGGCTCCGTGCGAAAGCTCGGTTCGTCGAAAAGTCAAACTGGTTTGGGCCGGGGCTGGGTGACGGACGCGGGCATCGAGACGACCACGGACATCGTGGGTCGGACAATCGATCCCGCGAGCATCCCAAACATTAATTCGTCGGAACGACCCTGCATTGGGTATGTTCGACATCGAGGCGAGCCGTTCGCTCACCCGGCCTCCCGAGTGGGCGGCGTTACAGCGGACGCTGTTCGAGACGATGGCAACCAGCGTCGACCGATTCGTCGATGAGTACTTCGACGAGGACGGCGAGCCCTACTGGCCGCCCGAGGACCACGTCGGCGTCGACGGCTTCGACGACGTGATCGAGGGCTTTTACAACTGGCCGCTGGTGTACGCGATGGGCGGTGACGAGCGCTTTCTCGAGCACGCTCGAGCGGCCTACGAGAGGGCGCTCCGGCGCGGCAGCGAGACCGAGACGCCGTTCGGCCACCCCATGGTCGTCGACGAGTTCGAGCAGTGTCGCGACTGGTTTCACATGGGCGAGGGGAACCTCTTTACGTACAACATGGGCCTTGCGGCACCCGGCGACGAGACCGTCGTCGACCGGGCCGAACGGTTCGCACAGTTGTACCTCGATGACGCTGAAGTGAACAACTACGACGGCGAGAAACGGCTCGTTCGCGGCCCCATGAGCGGGAGTATGGGGCCGAATTTCTGTGACTTCGCCGCCTACGAACACCACCCTTACGGCGCGGACTACCGCTGGGCGCGCCACGGGCTTCCCTGGCGGGACCTCGAGTTCGACGAGGCCACAGACCTGCTCGAGTCCGAGAACGAAAAGCGGCTGTTCGAGGTGCTCAACGAACGGTGTGCGAAGGGTGATATCCCGCTGAATCTCAACATCACGAGCCTGATGACCAACGCGTACCTCCACACCGGCGACGACCGCTATCGCGAGTGGGTCACCGACTACTTAGAGGCCTGGCGCGAGCGAACGGCGGAAAACGACGGGATCATCCCCGACAACGTCGGCCGGTCTGGCGAGATCGGCGAGTACATCGGCGGCAAGTGGTACGGCGGCTACTACGGCTGGTCGTGGGGCGGCTGGCACTACGTCGGAATCGGGCCCACGGTGGCCGCGGAAAACGCCGTGTTACTCGAGGGTGATCGGGAGTACCTCGAGTTCCCGCGCTCGCAACTCGACGTGCTGATCGAAAACGGAATCGAAGTCAGCGAGGACGCCGTCCACGACACCCTCTATATCCCGCACAAGTACGGCGACCCCGGCGATTATCACTACGATGCCTCGGGCGTGCTCACCGAAGACGATGGCGAGGTGTACTGGCGAGATGGCTGGTACGAGTTCCAACCACATCAGGACGATCCGTACGCGTTCCACCTCTGGTATATGTCCCTCTCCGAAGCGGACCGCGAACGCGTCGACCGGCTTCGCGACTGGGGCAGTCGGGACTGGAAACAGGTCGATTTCCGCCCGTCGAACAAACACGGGGCCGGCCAGGAGTACGCCTGGCTGGCGTATCTCGACGGCGACTTTCCAGCCTATCCCGAGCGCATCATGGAGGCGAACCACGCCCACGTCCAGCAGCACCGCGAACTCATGCGGACGGAAGGCGGCCTTCCCGACGACGTCGACGAGGACTACCTCCGCGACCGAAACCCGGTCTTTCACCGCGGGCTCTTACAGCTCACGATGGGAGCCCCCCAGCCCGTCTACTACGGCGGCCTCGTGATGGCCCAGGTTCGCCACTTCGACCTCGAGCGCGAGCGCCCGGGACTCCCGGCTGGCGTCTCGGCGCTGGTCACGGACGTCACACGCGAGGGAATCGACCTGACGCTCGTCAACGGCGGCGGAGCCGACCGCGAACTGATCGTGCAAGCCGGCGCGTACGGCGAACACGAATTCACCTCCCTCGAGCACGATGGAGAGCGCGGTCACCCCGAGTCGAACGCGATTCGAGTCTCGCTTCCCAGCGGGACTCGCGTCTCGCTTTCGGCCGCCCTCG
The DNA here is from genome assembly GCF_000517625.1 of Halostagnicola larsenii XH-48. Classification (GTDB taxonomy): domain Archaea; phylum Halobacteriota; class Halobacteria; order Halobacteriales; family Natrialbaceae; genus Halostagnicola; species Halostagnicola larsenii. The sequence goes on from NZ_CP007056.1 coordinate 523,739, forward strand.
AGCGCTTCGTGAACGACCCGGCCTACGAACCGCCGTGGAGCGATTCGCAGGCTCGGGTCAGGTAGCGGATACGTCGGTCGAGGGGTTCGGATTGTTGTCGCCGGCTATCGCTTTCGCTCGAGAATAGCGCTGGGTGTATCGGGGTCGAAACGTAGTCCCGATATTTAATAACATAAGAGATATGAGTGGATTAGGAAACAATCATATATCAGTCTATTTCTCGAGATAGGCGCTTGAAAAGAGAACAACGATACAAAGGAAAGATGGATCTCACCTCTAGAGCCCGAAAGGGGATTGAATATGGTAATGAGGGAGTTTACTCCGTTCAAACTAATCAGTAGCCGAACGAGATTCGTCTCTCGTTCGACTATGACACTTCACCATAGGAGGTAGGACGAATAGTTAGTATTTTGCTATAGTTTCAACCATAATCCACGGGAATGCGTTGTGAAGTGCTGTTATCAAAATTATTATACCAAAGAATGACAATATCCACAATCATATGATCCGATATCGAGAACGATTATACCATATTTTGTTATATTACTGAAATCTGTGATTTATGTTTGGAGCGAGAGCGATTGCTACCGCGAGCGACGACTCGAGAGTGAACGAGTAACTCATCGATGATCAAACCGTACCCACCTCACAAGCGAGAGATTTCGGAGAACGAACGTCTGCTGATCGAGTGGGTCGCCGGAGACTGTCAGTGAGCTACGACTGCTCTGTCAATCCGGTCGTATCGGGTAGTGTGGGCAGACGACCGTCGACGACCCGACTACGGATATTCCCTACCCATATATGAATTGTTTGGTTTTTGGAGGGCGATTAGCGAAGAATATCCGAAAATCAGTCGAGACACGGGGGTCGTTCTGCGCACTCACTCGATGAGTAGCGGTTCGTGTACCGAGACGGATTCGTCGAAGCCGACCGCATCGTAGCTTCCCGTCGGCCAGTCGCCGGTCGACGTAAGCACCTCGAGGTCGTCGCGGTCGGCATCGACGAGAACCGTCTCCTCGCACTTTGCCCCCTGAATCGTCGGGTTCCACGCGAACGGCATCGGCGTCCGAATGGGGATCGCAGAGTCTGGCGTCGCCGTCCACTCGCGGCTCTCGTACCCGATCGCGCCGCCCTGATGATGGCGACGCCACTCGTCGGCGTGTCCGACCGCGGCGTAGGCCGCTCGAATCGCCTCGAAAACGTCACCTGCAGTTCCGCCAGTTTTCGCCGCCTCGAGCGTCGCTGCGATGGCCGTCGCGGCGACTCGAGCCGTCGCTTCCTGTCGGTTGTAAAACCACTCCGGCGGATCGAACGCGACCGTCCGCGTGACCGCGACGTTGTGGCCGCCCCGCTGGGCGACGACCGTGAGGTGGCCGAACGCCTCGAGCGGCGCGTCCGTCGGCGTGAAATGTCGTTCCCGCAGGGATCGCTCGGAACCGCCGACCAGCACCACCGGCGAAGCGAATCCGTGGCTCGACAGCTCGCGTCGAAGCGCCGTCGCGGCTTCCAGTTCGGTCATCTCGGGGGAGACTTCGTCGGCGACTGCCTCGACGGCCCGTGTCGTCTCCAGACAGGCAGTCCGGTAGCGCTCGAGTTCGGCGTCCGGCATCGGCGTTCTGAGCCCCGACGGATCGACCGTCTCCAGTCCGTCGATGGGTACGTCCGCCCCCGCCGACGATCGGGACCGACAGCGGTCTGCAACCGCGGCCGGAAGCGAGGATTCGTGCCACTCGTACTGTTCGAGTTCGACCTCGATCGGTGTATCCTCGAGCAGCGGTAGCTCCTCCGTTCGAATCCGCTCGAGTTCGTTGTTCGGCGCGAGCAATCGAACGCGGACCCCATCGGCCGGAATTCCGAGCGCGGCCACGCCCACGTCGGCTGCCGCATCGACGACGGTACTCCCGCCAGCCAGCCAGGCGACGTTTTCCGGTCGCAAGAGCCACAGTTCCTCGAGGTCCCGTCGAGCTAATTCGTCGAAAATCCGATCGCGTTTGACACTCGCTGGAGCAGTCATACCGACAATACTCTCAGTCTCGAGCATAAGTTTTTCTCGGGTCGCTGGCCGATGAATCCACAATTCGGGAGCGAGGGGGTCTCAGTCGCGAACGAACGTCACACGAACGATCGAAAACGGCGGGACCGTGACGGTTGCGGAACCGCCTTCGACGGCGACCGAGTCTCGCGACGGAGCGACGTTTTCGGGATCCGCGAACGTGTTTTCCTCGGCCATCGTTTCGCCGGCGAGCGTCGTCACCGTCGCCTCCGGAACGGGATCGAATCCGTCCTCGAGATCGATCGTGACCGCGATTTCGTCCGCGTTCGCATCGCGGTGGACTAACTCGATGAACAGTTCGTCGCCCGACCGACTCGACGCCGCGAGCGGATCGAGAATTGGGACATCGGAAACAGGCGGAAGTTCGCCGAAGAATTCGGCGGTATCGGTCGCGAACGCCGTCTCCGTGTCGTAGGTGTCACACGTCAGTTCGGTCTCGAGCGGCGTCCCGCCGAACAGCGAGGCACCCATTTGGTGGTAGTAGTAACACGGGTCTGCCCAAACGCGTTCGCGGTGTTTGCGAAGCCCGCCGCCGTGATTGCCGGCACCCGAGTGGGTAAACATGTCGACGGCACCCGAACGGACGCTCTCGTGGACGAACGTGGCGTCGTAGATTGCCTCCGATATCGATCTGTTCGTCGGAAGTACGGGCGGGCCAGCTTGGTCCGTCCACTGCTCACGGTCGGGGAACGTGAAAAGCTGTAGTTCGGTAAGCGCGATCTGTGGATCGTCGATGCCAGCCTCTCGCATCGCCTCGCGTACGTCAGCGTACTCCTCCATCACCCGACCGGCGAGGGCCATGTGACTGTTGTACAGTTCCCGCTGGTCGACGTCGGGGCCGACGGGTGTTCCGACGAGGACGTGGTCGGTGAGCCACTCGACTTGATCGCCGGCCGTCGACAGGACCGGGTCGTTCCAATCGGTCAGGCGATTTCCGCAGGCCAACACTTCGATAGCGCCGTCCACGTCGACCATCGCCTCGTGGAATCTTCGATACCTGTCCGCGTAGCCCGCGGGCGTCGTCCAGGTGACCTGCCACGGACCGTACACCTCGTTGCCGACCTCCCAGTAGGTCACGTCGAACGGCTCCGGATGGCCGTGTTCAGCCCGAAGCGCTCCCATCTCGGTCTCCGTCGATCCGTTGCAGTACTCGACCCACCGGGCGGCCTCCGCGGGTGAGCCGTTTCCCGCGTTGACGCAGATCATCGGCTCACAGCCGATCCGCTCGCAGAACTCGAGGAACTCCACCGTCCCAAACAAATTCGTCTCGAGGCCGTCCCAGGCGGGATTCGGCTTCGTCGGCCGCTGTTCGGCCGGACCGACCCCGTCGCGCCAGCGATAGCCCGAGACGAAGTTGCCGCCGGGCCACCGGAAGAGCGGTAGTTCCGCCTCGCGCAGGAACTCGATAACCTTCGGGTCCGCCGTCCCGACGTGATCGGCCGGATACAACCGCGCCATATCGAGCACGAGATTCGCCGGTGAATCGGTCGTAAGGCTGAATGCGAATAGCGTCTCCGGCGACGCCTCGAGATCGTCGGGAAGCTCGAGTTCGAAGTCGACGCTCTCCCACGATTTATCTACGGACACTGTGGTGTCGGCGAGGGCGGTCTCGAGGCGACCCGAGGGGCCGACTTCGTGGATGGCTACTGTCACCGTGGTTGGCGTCGCCGCACGCGCCGTCAGCGATCCCTCGAATTGACGGGTTCGATGGGTCGGCAGGGAACACCACTGCGCGATGCCAGCGGAGTGTGCGAGCGATCGGTCGGCGGCCGATTCGGTGGGATGGGAGGTTCCGCTCGCCGTTATCTCGACTCGTTGAGCCCGGTCGCCAGCGATTCCGACGTCCGGACTCGTCGTGACGGTGACATCGTTGCCGCCGTCATCACCGAACGGAAACCACCAGAGTGCGGTCGCACCCCGGTAGGACTCGCGGAGTCTATCCGCGTCGGGATAGCCTCGAGCGTCGGCGTAGGCGTCGATTCGGTCGGCTTGCGTGTCGGAATCGTGGACGGCTGGACGTCCGCCATCGACGGACGGGTGTTCGACCTGAAACTTCCAATCGCCGAAGGTCGGGTTGTGGAGGATCTGAGCCGTAAAGGAGTTCTTCGCGTTTCGCGTCGAGTAGAGGTGTTCGCCGAACTTGCCGAACAGTTTCGGGTCGACAGGATCCGCATCGGTCGTCGTCGGGTCGACGGTGACCGTCGCCTCGTCGGGATCCGACTCAGTCGATGTTCGGTGTGTTAGCAATTGCTTATCCGTCATATCCATACATTTCCGCCGGCAGTAATAAATTCGTTCGCCCAAACGACCGTCGGTGTCTCGAGGTCGTCGAAGACGACCCGTCGGTCTTCGTTTGAGGATCCTATCCGGACTCGAGCGGACTGGCAGCGGCTCTCAGGCCTCGGCCATCACAGTGACGACGGGACAGTCTGCGTCCAGCAAGACCGACTGCGTGACGCTGCCGAACAACGCCTTTCCGACGGGGGAGCGCGACCGGCCGCCGATGACGATATACCGCGCATCGACTTCCTCGGCGCGGGCGAGGATTTCTTCGGCCGGATCGCCCACTCGCCCGACCGGTTCGGCGTCGTCGGCTCCACCAGCAGAAACGTCGGCGACGACTTTCTCGGCGAGTTCCTGGGCTTGCGCTGGCGTTGGCGAGTCGGACTCGTTCAGGTACTGATTGACGAGGTAGGCGTGATCGCCCGCCTCGTAGACCAGGACCACCTCGAGGGACTCGTCGAACTGGTCTGCGAGGGCCCGCCCTTCGGCAAGGACGCTCTTCGAGCCGTCTTCCCCGTCGATCGCTGTCACGATGGTCATAGGGTGCGATATCACGCCGATTCATAAATAAGTTCGTAGACGGTTCACCTCGCATAGTTGGAAATAAAATCGAAACGACGACCAGAGCGGTTAGGTAAGCGGGAAAAACGTTGAGAGGATCATGACGACGAGAAAACCGGTAATCGAAACGATAGTCGTCAGCGCGGTCCAGATTTTGAACGTTTCGGCTTGCGTCAGGCCGCCGATTTCCTTGACGATCCAGAAGCCGCTATCGTTGTACCACGAGAAGATCGTCCCTCCCGCGCCGATTATCATGACGAGATACACGGGATGCACTGAGAGACTCCCGAGCAGCGGTTCCATAATCCCCGCAGTCGTCAGCAGGGCGACCGTCGCCGACCCCTGTGCGATCCGGATCGTCGCCGCGATCACGAATCCGGCGACCAGCAGCGGAATGCCGAGACCCTCGAGGGCCGTCGCGATGTAGTCCCCGATTCCCGACAGCGCGAGCATACCGCCGAACGCGCCGCCCGCCGCGGTGATCGCAGCGATGTGGCCGCCGCTCTGGAGCGAGTCGACCAGTTCGTCCGACCACTCCTCGCGGGTGATCGACTCCATGCGGTAGTACGTGATTGCCGCTGCGAGGGCCGCCGCGGTCAACGCGATATTGGCGTCGCCGACGAACGTGGTCGCGACATCCACTGATCCACCCTCGTTCAGGAGATTCACGTCGATCAAGGTATTAACCGTCGTGCCCGAGGAGACCAGCACCACCGCGAGTAAAATCGGGAGCATCGCCTCAAGCATCCCCGGCAGTTCGGACGACGGTCGGTCCGCCAGTTCTTCAACCCGTTCGACCGACGAGCCCATGGTTTCGCGGAGCGGAATCTCCATCTGACGGTTGATCCACTTGCCGTAGAGAACACCGGAGACGAACACCGTCGGCATTGCGACAGCAAGGCCCATCAGGATCGTCGGGCCGAGTTCGACACCAAGTTCAAGCGCCACCGCGAGCGGTCCCGGCGTCGGCGGAATAAAGCCGTGTGCTGTCACACCAGCAGCGCCGACGATGGTGATAAACAACGCGTAATCCCGGCCTTTTCGCGCGCGCATCGATCGGGCGAGCGGGGCGAGCAGGAAGAACACGTTGTCGAAAAAGACCGGAATCGCGAGCACGCCGCTTGAGCCGCCCAGCGCGAGATAGGAGTACTTATCGCCCGTCAACGACTGAAACGCACGAACGATCCGTTCGGCAGCGCCGCTTTCCATCATCGTTTTCCCGATTACCGCTGCCATGAGAATCGGGATACCCACTCCAGCCATCGTATCACCGAAGCCTGCCGCCATTTCCTGAGGGACTTGCCCCAGAGGTACTTCGGTCGTCGCAGCACCGACGACCAGCGACGCGATTACCAGTCCGATGAACGCGGGGATGCGAAGCCAAACTAACAACGCGATGACTACGATCAGTCCGATGCCGAAGACGATGAGGGGGTTTGCGAATGCCATACACAGACATTCAGAGGCAGTATAAAATAATCTTTGGTGATTGTTTTCACATATTACTGGAAACAAGTTCCAATCGCCACCACCCGTTGATCAACAAAGAAGGATGGAAATTGCTTAACAGTCAACGAAGTCCAGAGACCGTCAGAGCTTACTCTCGAAGTACGCTCACGTCGAAGACGGGTTTACAGGTGTCGCCCGCCAGGAACGACTCGAAGGCCTCATCGGCCTCGAGCAGCGAATACCGGTCGTCGAGGAACGTCTCGAGGTCGACGTCGCCGGACTCGATGAGTCTGAGCGATCGCTCGAAATCCTCCCAGGTCGAAGCGTACGAACATTGCAGGTCGATTTCGGCACGGACGAGCGGCGAGTACGCCATGGTCGTCTCGCCCGTCTGGCCGACCATCACGATCTGGCCGCCTTTGCGAACCTCGTCGACGGCCATCGTCAATCCGGACGGATGCCCGGTCGTATCGAAGACGACATCGTAGCCGGCACCGTCGGTCAACTCCTCGCGGACGCCCTCTAAGTCGTCGGTCTCGACGTTGAGCGTCGGGAAGCCAAGTTCCTCGGCGAGCGGGAGGCGATAGTTCGTGTCGCTGCCGACGCCGGCGACGACGATGTCCCCGCCCTGCGCGTCCGCGATCTGGGCGGTCAGGAGGCCGATCGGGCCGGGACCGGCGACGAGGACGCGGTCGCCCGCGCCGACTCGAGAGTTCTGAATAACGGCTCGAGCGCCGATGCTCGTCGGCTCGACCAGCGCGGCGTGTTTCGGGTCGACGCCATCCTGAACGTGTTGGAGTGCCGTCTCCGGAACGGAAATGTAGCCAGCGTAGGCACCGTCGTGATCGACGCCGGTGATTACGGCATCTTGACAGACGTTTTCTTCTCCCATCTTACACTGGTAGCACTCGCCACAGCCCCGAATCGGTCGTTCGACGACGCGGTCGCCAACCTGGAATTCCGTGACGCCGTCACCGGTCTCGACGACGGTGCCGGTGTACTCGTGACCGATAACGGTCGGCAGGTCCATCCGTTCGAAAGCCGATTTAAACTTGTAGATCCCAGCGTCGCTGCCACAGAGACCCGCGTAGTCGACTTCGATCAGCGCTTCTCCCGGAGCTGGATCGGGCCGCTCTCGATCCACGAGTTCCATCTGGCCGTACTCCCGGCTCGTTTTCGCAAGTCCACGCATACGTTCGTATGATCCGCCGAAGGGTATAATTCTATTGGACTCCGCGTCGGAGCGAGCGAGAACCGGATCGCAGTGTGGGCATCGGGACCGAATCGATCGCTATTCGATGTCGACCCGTTCGTCGCGTTCGGCCGCCTCGTGGACGGCCCGAATCGTTCGCATATCGTCGAGGCCGTGACGACCGTCCGGAAGGATCGGTTCGTCGCCGAGCACCCGGTCGGCGAAGTAGTCGAACTCCTCGCGCATCTCCTCGACAGCGCCGTACTCAGTATCGTGGATTTCCGCCCGAAGACTGCCCGACGAGAGGTGCAGCGTCGCCTCGCCATGGAACGCGGGGGCGAGTTCGATCGATCCCTCGGTGCCGATGATCTTGAGCTGGGTATCCGTCTGTGCGTGCTGGCTCGTCGTACAGACGAGCGGCAGGTCGCCCTCGAGCGTCAGCGTGAACGTCGCGTTCTGGTCGGGAACGTCCTCGAAGGCCGCCGCCGACGAGGACATCCGGGCGGTGACGGCGACCGGATCGCGCTCGAGCAGGAACCTGGCCGTGTTGATGGGGTAGATGCCGAGATCCATGACAGAGGTCCCGTATCCGGTGACGTCGGAATCGAGTCGCCACTGGTCCGGGTCGGGATTCATCTCGAGGATCGGTTGCGTGTTGTTCCCGTAGACGTGGGTCGGTTCACCGATGAAGCCGTCGTCGATGAGTTCCTTCGCTCTGCGAACGGCCGGTTCGGTGTGCATTCGGTAGGCCGTCATCAGCGGAATGTCGGCCGCTTCGGCCGCCTCGACGAGTCGCTCGGCTCGTTCGACGGTGGCCTCAAGGGGTTTCTCACAGAGGACCGCCTTTCCGAGTTCGGCGGCGGTTTCGACGTACTCGAGGTGGAAGGCGTTGGGCGTGCCCACGTAGACCGCGTCGTAGGCGTCGACACCGGCACCGTCGTGGAAGTCGTCGTAAGTGAGACCGCGTTCGACGCCGTGTTTGTCGGCCAGACGGTCCGCTTTTTCCTGTGTCGAACTGACGAGAACGGTGGTTTCGCAGTGAGACGTCTGCTCGATCGCGGGAAGGACGACGTCTACCGTCCACCACCCGAGTCCGACGAGCGCAAATCGGAGGGTTCCGTCGGCCCCCGTCTCCCAGTCGCGTTCTTCGAACCGGCCAAGCACGGTATTGGTTTCCATACGGAGCCGTTTCGCCCGAGGGGAATAAAATCGTTCGGTGTGCTCGAGAGGAGACACCGACGGAACGTGGAGGCCCACCGTCGGTCTCGATAGCGAAAGTGGACGGTACTGATTGTTCTCTGCTAATTGGAGTTCACAGCTTGACTAGAGTTGTTCTTATTCTCAGAACAAAGTTATCGAGTTTGACCGACCGACAGTCTATTTGAGAACTGAGATGGAGCGTGAGACACCATTCGGACGATCAAACTGAGCCGTGTTTTACGAAGGTACGATCGTAATATTCTGCAACACTCGAGCGATGGCGAGCAGCGTTCTGTCGCGTTCCGTTTCCGAGAAACACCAGATACTGACCCCAACAAGCCCTGTATCAAGAGTTAAAAGAATGAATACAACGGGGCAGAAATTAGCTAGACAAAGCCTATCATGACTGGTTCTTTGTTTGATAGGGGTTGTTCTGTAATAGAGAAGAGAGTTTTCTACAAAGAAGGAGACTCACCTACTAGAGACGCCTCTCGCGCGGATAGAATCTGAGTGTCCTATCCGCGGTAGCTTTCGAGATCGGATAGCTCGAGCGGACACATTTCCGCTATACTCTATCTACGTCTCGGATCAAACGCGAGATAGTTGTGACAATCTGCCCACATGGGGCTGGATGTAGCGTTAAAGAATAACAGAACAGCACTCCTGCGTGCTCGAGTCGCTGAACGATTTCGAGCAAAAGAGTGATCGGCGAAACGACGGCGAGTTACGCTTCGTCGAAGAGGGTTTCGCCTTCAACCATGTGTTCCTCGACGGCGTCGAGATCCAGCGTCAATCCGAGACCTGGTTTTTCGGGGACTTCCATACGGCCGTTTTCGATCAATCCGTCTTCTTCGACGAGATCCTCCCACCAGCCGAGTTGGTAGGAGTGATACTCGAGCGCGAGCGAGTTCGGAATCGCCGCGGCGACCTGCGCGGAGGCCATCGTCCCGATCGGCGATGAGACGTTGTGCATCGCGACGGGGACGTAGTACAGATCTGCGAGGTCCGCGATCTTTCTGGTCTCGCGCATCCCGCCTACGCGCGGGAGGTCGGGTGCGATGATGTCGATCGACTGGTTCTCGATGAGTCGGCGCTGCCCGTGGGTCCGATAGACGTTCTCGCCGACCGTGATCGGCGTCGTCGTCGACTGCGTGACCTCCTGTTGAACGTCGTGGTTTTCCGGCGGGACCGGATCCTCGAGCCACCAGACGTCGTAGGCCTCGAGTTCGCGTGCCAGCCGTTTCGCGGAGCCGGCGGAGAACGACCAGTGACAGTCGAAGGCGACATCCGCCCGGTCGCCGACCCGTTCGGTAACCTGCCGGACGATTTCGACCTTGTGGTCGATTTCGGGGCCGCGAAGGTGGCGGTTCGCACGATCCTTCTCGTGGCCCGAGGGAACGTCCAGATCGAACTTGATGGCGTCGTAGCCGAGTTCCTCGACTACGCGTTCGCCCTCGTCGGCACAGGCGACGGGGTTGGCCTCGTCTTCGGTGTGAAGGTCGCAGTAAACCCGTACCTCGTCGCGGTACTTGCCGCCGACGAGCTGATAGGCGGGAAGCTCGAGGATCTTGCCGGCCACGTCGTGCAGCGCGATTTCGATGCCCGAGATGGCCGAGATTACCTTGCCCGAGATCGAGCCCTCGCCGGACATCTTCTGGATGAGGTGTTCGTACAGCCGGTCGATGTCGAGTGGGTTCTCGCCGATCAGGAACGGCGCCATCCGTTCGATGATCGCATCGTCGCCGCCGCCCCAGTAGGATTCACCCGTTCCAACGAGCCCGGCGTCGGTGTAGACGCGGACGAGAATCCAGGGGTAGTTGCCGTCGACCATCGTGGTCTGAACGTCAGTAATCTCGACGTCGCGTGGACCTCGGTCGGCGGTCAGCTCCATCGTCTCCGAGGACAGGTCGCGCATCGTGTACTCTGCGTTCGGATCGCGTAGCGTCCGGTAGTTCGGCATACGCTTGCTGTTTACTTCTCATGGTATATCACGTTTGGCATGTCGATTACGGGAGCTGTGACTGGAAAATGGTAGTACCGCTACAATGGATTTTAGCCCCTGCAGCGTAACGATACCAACGATGCCTGAACCAAACGCTGTCGTTCTCGGCGGAAATCGGTTCCCGTTTCACCGACTCGAGCGACTCGGGCCGGTTGTCGAACAATCAGTAGAAGAGCGAGGAATCGATGCCGACGTGACCACCGACCGCGATGTCCTGCTCGAGAAACGGATACGTGAGTACGATGTGCTCGTGGACATGACGACCGACAGCACGTTGAGCGACCGCCAGGAGTCCGGCCTCCGGTCGTTCGCCGAACGCGGCGGCGGCTACGTCGGCGTACACGGCGCAGCGGACCTCACCACGACTGCCGACGAACGACTCGAGGAACCGATTCCCGAACTCCGCGAACTCATCGGCGGGCACTTTCTGGGCCACCCCGAACAGTCGACGTTCGACGTGAACGTCGTCGACAGCCACCACTCGATCACCGCCGATCTGGACGGGTTTACGGTGTGGGACGAACCCTACGTGCTCGAGTACGACGACGATGTTCGCGTGCTCGCGCGTATGGACCATCCCCAAAACGGGGATATGCCCGTCGCGTGGGTGAAACCGTTCGGCGACGGCCGGGTCTTTTACTGCTCGCTCGGACACGACCTCCCGGCGCTGAGAAACGACGGCGTGCAGGCGCTGCTCGAGCGAGGGATCCGCTGGGCAGCGAGAAACGACTAGTCGCAGTCGAGCAGCGTCGATCGGACGCGAAAAAAGCGGCGTTAGATGCGTTAGAACGTGTCGTAGACCGTCTTCTCGATCGTGTAGAAGTCGATTCCAGCGTCGCCCTGTTCGCGCCAGGTTTCGCTCGAGGACTGTTTGAATCCGCCGAACGGAACGTGGAGCTCGAGGCCGGTCGTCTTCGCGTTAATCTTGGCGACGCCCGCCTCGACCTCGCGGACGAACCGCTCGGCTTCCGTGTGATCGTCGGTGACGATGCTCGCCGAAAGGCCGTACTGCACGTCGTTGGCCGCTTCGACGCCCTGTTCGTAGTCCTCGACTTCGATCACGGCGAGGACCGGACCGAAGACCTCCTCCTGTGCGATCCGATAGTCGTTCTCGACGTCCGAAAAGACGGTCGGCTCGACGTAGTAGCCGTCCTCGAAGCGCTCGCCTTCTGGCTGGCCGCCGCCGGTCTCGAGAGTTGCCCCTTCTTTCTGCGCGACATCGATGTAGTCGAGCGTGCCCTCGAGTTCGCTTTCGGTCACCTGCGGGCCCATGTCGTACTCGTCGCCGGGACCGATCTCGATCGACTCGGCTTCGGCGACGACGGCGTCGACGAACTCGTCGTAAACGTCCGTGTGGACGATTGCCCGAGAGCAGGCGGTACAGGCCTGGCCCGTGACGCCGAACGCGCCCGAAGCGACGATTTCGGCGGCTTCCTCGACGTCAGCGCTGTCCGAAACCACCGTCGGGTTCTTGCCGCCGAGTTCGGTCTGGACGCGCTTGCCGTCGTCGGTGGCCTTGTCGTAGACCATGTGGCCGACTTCGCCGGAGCCGGTAAAGGAGACCGCGTCGACGTCGTCATGGGTGATGATCGCATCGCCGACCGTACTGCCCGGGCCGGTGACGACGTTCGCCGCACCGTCGGGGAGGCCGGCCTCGTCGAGCGCCTTGAACAGCTCGAGTGCGACGCCCGGTGCGACCGACGCGGGGTTGAGCACGACGGCGTTGCCGGTCGCCAGTGCGGGGGCGAGCTTCCAGGCCGGGATGGCGATGGGGTAGTTCCACGGCGTGATCAACGCGGTGACGCCGACGGGTTCGCTGACGGTATAGAGGTTCGTCCGCGGCCCGCTCGCGCTCTTTACCGAACCGCCGAGGTCTCGAGTCTTCTCGGCGTAGTAATAGAAGATGTCGATGGCTCGCTGAACTTCGCCGCCGGCTTCGGCGTGGGTCTTGCCCTCTTCGCGGGTGAGTAGTTCGGTCAGGCGGTCCTTCCGGTCGGCCAGGATCGAACCGGCTTCGCGAAGAATCGCGCCGCGTTCGGGTGCCGGGGTGTTCGCCCATTCGGACTGGGTGGCCGCCGCCGCTTCGACCGCCGTATTCGCATCCTCGACGGTCGACTGTTGATACGTCGCGACGACTTCGTCCGGGGCGGACGGATCGGTCGTTTCGAAGGTCTCAGCTGCTTCTGTGTCGGTCCACGCGCCGTCCACGTAGTTTTGGTAGTTCGCGGTCACGAGTACCCTATCGGTGTGCTCGTATACGGATCTTATGATTCGGACAGGATTCTCCGCCTCGCGCGAAACGAGACCTACTGTCCGGCCACGTGATGATTCAGTTTATTCAGGCACGCGAGCGGACACAGAAAGACCCCTATGACAGCACCGATTTACGAATACTCAGGGGAGTAATCCACGATTCAGCGTTCGGAGACGAGCACCAGACCTAATACGGATGCGAATAAAGTTGGAGATACTCACATGCGCTACTACCAGCTATGCGAGGACGGAGCCCCCCGCCTCGCGCTCGAGACGGCTGACTCAGTGTACGATCTCACGGCGGCAAAACCGCGGTTACAAACGTTCGAAGACCTCCTCGCTGCGGCGGATATCGCTAACCAGTCGATCGATGCGGTCGCGGATCAACTCCTCGAGGACGCTGTCGTCCTCCCGAGCGAGCCAGTGGAGGATCATGCTGCAACAACTCCGGTTTCGTCGGGCGAAGTCTGGGCAGCCGGCGTCACCTACCGGATTAGCGAGAAAGCGCGGCAGGCGGAGAGTTCGATGCCGGATATGTATATCGACGTCTACGAGAGCGACCGACCGGAAGTGTTCTTCAAGGCGACGCCGAACCGTACCGTCGGTCCCGACGAGGCGGTCGGTATCCGCGCGGACTCCGAATGGGACGTGCCGGAACCAGAACTCGGTATCGTCCTCTCGGGCGGAGAGATCGTCGGGTATACGATCGGAAACGACATGAGTAGCCGATCGATCGAGGGGGAGAACCCGCTTTACCTGCCGCAAGCAAAGGTCTACGATCGATGTTGTTCGATCGGACCGTGTATCCGGTCGGCCGATTCCATCAGCGACCCGCACGACCTCGAGATGTGGATGACGATCACTCGAGACGGTGAGCTCCGGTACGACGAATCGACGAGCACGTCGAAGATGGTTCGGTCGGTCGAAGAACTGACCGAGTATTACGTCAAACACAACGCTGTTCCCGACGTGTCCGTTCTGTTGACCGGAACGTCGCTCGTTCCAGACGAAGGGTTCACGTTACACGAAGGCGATGTCATCGAGATCGGTATCGAGGAAATCGGAACGCTCACCAATACCGTCGTCGAGGTCTGAGCGGGTCCCAGTCGAAACGACTCGAGAACTGTACGGAAGCTCACTCCCTGCTCGTTTATGCTGTGGCTCGACGTGTTGGCTGCAAGTACCCCCGCAGGCGACCAGTCTCAAAGCAGGATAACTCGTTCTATCGTGGGCGGGTCGATTCGTGCGGTGAGGAACGGAGTTTGTTATCAGAGAACAATCTATATGGGGCTTCGGTTTGATTGGGACCGTATGGCTGAACCGAACCATCCCGTTCGCACCGTCGGAAGGACGTTCGAAATCCTCGAGGTAATTCAGGAACTCGACGGCGCTGGCGTTTCGGAAATCGCCGAGCGCGTCGACATCGGTAAAAGCGGCGTTCACAATCACCTCACGACGTTGACGAACTGCGAGTACGTCGACAAGGAAGGCGACGAATACCATATCGGACTGGCGTTTCTCGGGCTCGGTGCATACGCCAGGAACAGAACACCGATATACGACACCGCACAGGGACAGGCCGACAAACTGGCAGAGGAAACCGGCGAGCTCGTCAACCTCCTCGTCGAAAAGAACGGCAGAGGGATCTACCTCTACCAGGCAAAAGGCGATAACGCGGTCGAACTCGACACCCACGAAGGGAAACGGGTCCGATTGCACTGTACGGGGCTCGGAAAAGCGATACTCGGGTTCCGGCCCGAGTCGGAAGTCGACCGGATCCTGTCCGAACACGGCCTTCCGGAAGAAACTCCCCAGACGATCACGGACCGTGATGAACTCGCCGACGAACTCGAGGACATCCGCGACAAACGATACGCGGTCGATCGAGAGGAACGACTCAACGGCCTGCGCTGTATCGCCGCACCGATCACCGACGACGACGACCGAAGCGTCGCGGCCATCAGCGTCTCCTGTCCCGTCCACCGCGTCGGCGACGAACGCTTCTACGAGGATCTCCCGGAGACGGTGCTGGCGGCAGCGAACGTGATCGAACTCGAGCACAACTATTCCTGAGCCACAGTCCGTGACGAGAACGCTACGACACAGCGTCTCGCCGATTTGCTCGGTTAAAACAAACGGAGCGAAAGAACCGGTGCTATGGGACGGTCACGTCGCTTTTACTGGTCGATCGAAACTGCGGCGACCGTCGACGGCGGCAGTTCCGTCGTGAGAGTTCCGTCGGTGTCGACCGAAACTGCGAGTTGCTCGGCTCCGAACTCGGCGGCGTTATCCGCAGTTACCTCGAGGTCGGGCTCCTGATCGGCAAAGAGGATTTCGCCGGAGACGTCTTCTTCGGCCGGTTCGGTGCCCTCAAGCGAAAGTTCGACCGTCTGTGAACTGTGGCAATCGAGGTTCGTGAGCGTCACGTACGCCTCGTCCGCATCGACCGAGGCCGAGGAGCCGACGAGCGGCAGTTCTCGATCGTCCTCGAGTTCTCGAGACGGCGTAGACACGGAGGTCTGGACGGCTTCGTTGCCCTTGTGTGGTGCGTAGAGGTCGAAGACGTGGTAGGTCGGTCGCGCCCAGGCGTCGTCCTCGTCGGTTTCGACGAGACACTGGAGGACGTTGACGGTCTGTGCGATGTTCGTCATCGTGACGACGTCGCTGTGATCGTTGAAAATGTCAAGCACCGACGCGGCCGAGAGCGCGTCGAGAACGGTTCCGGGCTGCTCGAGCCCGTTGTCGGCTGTCGCTTCGGGGTGCCAGGATCCCCACTCGTCGATGATGACGCCGATGTCTCGGGTCGTCGCGACGGCGTTGATCGCCGCTGCGATCCGTTCGATGTGGTCTTCGGTCTCGAGGGCGTCGGCGAGGAACCGATCGTACTGCTCGTCGTCGGCCTCCGAGACGGTCATTCCCTGTCCGTAATAGTGATGCAGCGTCAGGTGATCGAGCGGGAACTCGGTCCCCCACGGTGCGCCGGCGACTTCCTCCATGAAGCGGCGGTTCCACTCGTGGCCCTCGAACCCGCAGGCGATGAGCTCGAGGTCCTCCTCGACTAGCAGGTTGTCCATGGTACCGACGTAGGTCGCGTATCGACGATACTCTCGAGCGTACTGCTCGGGCGTCATTCGGCCGCCACAGCCCCAGTTTTCGTTTCCAAGGCCCCAGTATTTGACGCCGTAGGAGTCTTCGCGGCCGTTTTCGCGACGGCGGTCTGCCAGTTCGGTGTCGCCCTCGTAGTTGCAGTACTCGACCCAGTTTGCCGCCTCCTGTGGATCCCCGGAGCCGACGTTCGCCGCGAGATACGGCTCCGTGCCGATCCGTTCGCAGTACTCGAGGAACTCGTCGGTCCCGAAGGCGTTCGATTCTTCGGGAGTCTCCTCGGGCCCCTGCGCCCAGAAGAGATTTCGGCGACGCGGGCGGTCCTCCTGCGGCCCGACGCCGTCCTCCCAGTGATAATCGTCCGCAAAACAGCCGCCCGGCCACCGCAGGACGGGAAGCTCGAGGTCTGCGAGTAACTCGAGGGTGTCCTCGCGGAATCCCTCCTCGTCGGAGCTGTCGCTGTGCCAGATACCGCCATAGATACAGCGTCCCAGGTGTTCGGCGAAGTGGCCGTGAACCTCGGGCGCGATGCGATCGATCGTTGCCTCTGTATGTACTGTTACACGTGCGTCAGTCATGCACTAATTTGATATTTTCGGAGAGTGATATAAATACTTCGGATCCCGTCACTTTTCAGACTCGATTGCGGTCGGCGGGGCGTTCCGTTCGGGTGCTGTCACGCGATGGAAACGTTCATGGTATCACACGAGAGTCTCTCGAGCATGCAGGACTATTCACACGCGCCGGTTTCGGTCGCCGACAAGCGTGCGATCGTCGTCGGTGGGACGAGCGGGCTTGGACAGGCAATCGCCGTGGGCTTTGCGGCCGACGGTGCGGACGTCATCGCGACGAGTCGCAGCCAGGACGCCGTCGACGAAACCGCCTCCCTACTCGAGGATCACGGCGCGGACACCGCGCGTGTCACGTGTGACGTGACCGACCGGGACTCGCTCGAGAACGTCCGCGACATCGCTCGAGAGACGTTCGGCGGCATCGATATCGTCGTCGCTTCGCAGGGAGCTATCTCGAGAGAGACGGTCGTCGGAATCGACGACGACGAGTGGGAGTTCGTCACGGACGTCGCACTCGACGGCGTGCGGCGGGTGACGCAGGTGTTCGCGCCTGCGATGGACGACGGCGGTTCGATCATCAACATCTCCTCGCTCGCCGCGCGCCTTTCGATGGCGAACCTCCCGGCGTACTCGGCTGCCAAAGGCGGTGTCGAAGCCTTCACTCGAGCCTCAGCCAAAGAGTTAGCGCCCGAGGTTCGAGTCAACGCGATCGCTCCCGGCTTTTTCATCACGCCACAGAACGCGGACACGTACGCCGACGGAACCGAAAAACGCGAGCGAATCGACGATCGCACGCCACTGGGACGGGTCGGCGAACGCGAAGAGTTGATCGGAGCGGCGATCTACCTCTCGAGCGATGCGTCGTCGTTCGTCACGGGCGAAGTGCTCACCGTCGACGGTGGGTTCGCAGATAGTGCGTTCTGAGTTCGGACGCGGCTATAGCTGGTGAGAGCCCGACTACCAGTAATGTATACGTGTTTTTCCGTGAACGTATAACTCAAGATTTAGTTCAACCCTTCGTCAACGGTGTCGCGGCGACCCGATGGTCAAGGACACCGTGTGGAAAGACGGGTGTCATCGCGGAGGATCTGCTAAGTTCGGTCACGGTGATAGACCTGCTGGACAACGAGTGCAAGCGAGATTGAAGGGACGGGCCCACAGTGCATTGAACAAGTATCGAAGCTCCAGTCAAATTGGCGGTCGAGAGGGGCCGCAAGATGAATGCGAGAAGTGCCAATTGGAACTACATACCGACGTTCACTATACCGATACTTTTTTTATTATGTATAGATTTGTTCCCAATGGTATGCGTAGCCATGACAATCTCGTCAGGGGAACGGGTAGACGAGCGTATCTCGGAACAATCGCCACGGGCACCGCCTTCGCTCTTGCAGGCTGTATGGGCAGTGCTGGATCCGACGAACTCGAAGTGATCCACGGGTGGACCGGCGGCGACGGCGAAGCGGCGATCAACGCGCTTATCGAAGCGTTTGAAGAGAATCACGGAGACATCGAGACGAACTTCGAAGCCTCCGGGGGAGAGGGTAACGCGCAGGTGAACTCGGTCGTTCAACGACGGCTGACGAACTCGAATCCGATGAGTTCGTTCGCCAACTGGCCGGGTGCAAACCTCGAAAACTACGAAAACGGCCTGATGGACATCGAAGCGGACGTCTGGGACGCTGAAGGGTTCAAAGACACCATGCAGGAACGGGCCATCGACCTCTGTACGTACAACGACCAGATGGTCGCGGTTCCTATCGGGTCCCACCGGATGAACAACCTGTTTTATAACACGGCAGCGTTCGACGAAGCCGGCGTCGACGCCGAGGAACTCGGCAGCGTGCCGGACCTCATAGATGCACTGGAAACGATCGACGAGGAGACGGAATACACGCCGTTCGCACACGGGATGGACGCCGGGTTCCTCGGTCTACAGACGTTCGCCCAGATCCTCACGAGTCAGAGCGGCGTCGACGCGTACATGGACTTCATCGATGGTAACGGCGACCGGGACGCGATGCTCGAGGCGCTCGAGTCGCTCCAGGAGATCAGGGAGAACTACATCACCGATGACGCGTCCTCGATCGGGTACACGGAGGCGGCCCAGTACCTGATTTCGGGCGACGCTGCGTGTATGCACGGTGGAAATTGGATGTACGGGATGTTTCGGGAAGACGACGAATTCAACTACGGTGAGGAGTGGGACTGGGTACCCTTCCCCGGGACGGACGGCGTCTACTTCTACCACGTCGACGCGTTCATCGCGGTCGGCGACAATCCAACTCCGGACGACACGATCGCTTGGCAACAGTTCGTCGGGTCGAAAGAAGCGCAGATCGCGTTCAACGAACCCAAAGGCTCCGTTCCGCTTCGGACCGATATCGATTCCGAAGAGCTGTCCGAGTTCCTTGCGTTGAATTATGAGGACCTCCTCGAGTCAACCGACTTTCCACCGACGATCGCCCACGGTCTCGCGGTCAGTCCGCGGGCGAAAAACGACTGTGAAGGTGTGATTGCCAACGAATTCTCCGGCCCATACAACGCTGAAGCGGCGGTCGACGGATTGCTCGACGCCGTCTCGGAGTAGACGAACTATAAGTGATGTTTAGTAACTATGAGTGAAGCATCTAATCGGGTAGCAACGAGGGACAAAGAAGATCCCACATCGCCTCCTCCAGAAGAGACGGTAGACTGGCGAACGAAACTCAGGTACTTCCTGAACAGCGACTTCGTCCGATCGTCGCCGTATTGGGGGATCCCGTTTCTCCTTATGGGGATCGCCGTGTACGGGGGAATCGGCTACAACATCCTGATTTCGTTAACGGATTACGAAGGAATCGGCGAGCCCAACTTCTCGAATCTCGATCTCGAGATGTACCGGACGGCGTTGGCGGACGGCGCGTTTCGAGAAGCCGTGATCCACAACTTCGTACTGATCGTGGCTTTTACGACGATGTCGCTCGCACTCGGTCTGTTTCTGGCAATCCTGCTCGACCACGGGATCAGATACAAGGACAAGATTCAGACGATATACCTTCTGCCCATGGCGCTCTCGTTCGTGGTGACGGCTCAGCTCTGGCTGTGGATGTACAATCCGTCACGGGGCGTGGTGAACGTCATAATCACGACGTTCGGCTTCGACTCGATCGACTGGCTCGGGAATCCCAGATTCGCGCTGGCTGCGGTCATCCTCGCGCTGGTGTGGCAGTTCAGCGGGTACGCGATGGTCGTGTATCTGGCCGGCCTCCAGTCATTACCGGACGATCAGTTCGAGGCGGCGAAAGTCGACGGCGCGAGTCCGTTTCGGACCTATCTGAAGATAATCGTTCCCCAGTTGAAAGAATCCTCTGTCGCCGCTGCGGTCGTCCTGATGCTGTTCGCGCTCAAGGCGTTTGACTTCCTGTACGCGCTGTTGGGATCGTACCGTCCGCCGACCGGGACCGATATCATGGCGACGCTGATGGTCCGCGAAGCGTTACAATTCGGTAGATGGGCCTATGGCGCGGCGATCGCGACAATGTTGCTCCTGCTCGCTCTCGGTATCATCGCGCCGTATCTCGCCTACCAACACCGACAGGGGAGCCTATAACAATGTCACAATCGAGACCGAACACGAATTTCGACGTCGCATCGCTCGTGGAAGATGTAAACCTCAGGCGTGTCGGTCAGTACACACTGGTCCTCGTCTTCCTGGGATTCTTCCTCGTCCCGCTTGAGACCGGGATCATGACCGCATTGAAGACGAACGAATCGCTCGCGCGGTCGCTGCCGTTCGCGCCGCCGGTCGGAGACGGCTTCACGCTCGAGAACCTCCAGTACGCGGTCAACAATCTCTCACACGCGTTCGTTAATTCGCTGGTTATGGCGATTCCGGCGACGATCATCAACGTGTTGCTGGCGAGCATGGCAGCGTACGGACTCACCATGGTCAAATGGCGCGGCCAGATGATCGTTCTCGTCCTGTTCCTGATCGGTATTTTTGTCCCGTATCAGGCAGTTGTGGTTCCGCTCTCGAACTTCTGGAACAATATTTTCCCGCTCGCACGGATGCTGGAACCGATATTCGTGACGCTGCCGTACTTCCAAGGGGGGCACTCGAGACTTGTCCCGCTGATAATAACCCACGTCGCCTACGGGATCCCGATCTGTACGATCCTGTTTCGGTCGTATTACACGAGCCTCCCGGATTCGTACGTCGAAGCGGCCAAGGTCGACGGAGCGAGCATCACGAAGATCTACCGGCGGATCGTCCTGCCCATCTCGAAGCCGATGTTCGGCGTCGTGTTCATTTACCAGTTCACGCAGATCTACAACGAGTTCCTGTTCTCGTTGACGCTAATCACGGGAGCGAACTCGCCGGAGGCGACGGTCACGCTGATCCTGCCGTCGATCGGCGTCTCAACGTCCGGCATCAACTTCGGGATTCGAATGGCAGCGGCGTTCGTCGCGGCGTTGCCGACGATCCTCCTGTATATTGCGTTCGCCGAACAGTTCGCGAAAGGCCTGCAAACGGAGAGTGGATGATAGATGGAACGTATTCAACTCGATCGACTGACGAAGCAGTTCGGAGAAGAGATCGCTGTCGAAGACGTGACGCTCGAGATTGAGGACGGAGAATTCCTCGTCCTGGTCGGTCCGTCCGGCTGTGGGAAGTCGACGACGCTACGGATGATCGCCGGTCTCGAGACGCCGACGGCGGGAAATATCTACATCGATGGCGATCACATGAACTATCGCGTTCCCCAGAACCGAGACATCGCGATGGTATTCCAGTCGTACGCCCTCTACCCGCACATGACCGTCCGCGAGAACGTCAGATTCGGACTCGAGGAAGAAGCGGGCTACACCGCCGACGAGATGGACGAACGGGTAGTCGAAGTCGCCGAGGACCTCGGCATCGAGGCGTACCTTGAGCGAAAGCCCGCCGATCTCTCCGGTGGTCAGCAACAGCGAGTTGCGCTTGGCCGTGCGATTATCCGCGAACCCAGTGTGTTCTTGATGGACGAGCCACTCGCCAACCTCGATGCCAAACTCCGAACCCAGATGCGGACGGAGCTACAGCGGTTGCAGGCGGACCTCGACGTGACGACGGTGTACGTCACCCACAACCAGGTCGAGGCGATGACGATGGGCGATCGGATCGCCGTGTTAAACGATGGTCAACTCCAGCAGGTTGGTGATCCAATGACACTCTATCACGAACCGGCAAACCAGTTCGTTGCGGGATTCATCGGCGAACCATCGATGAACTTCGTTAGCGGGCACAGATCGAACGGAAAGATCGTCGGCGATCACATAGAGTACCCGCTCGATGATCGTCTAGCGAGTGCAGTCGACGAGACAGATGGCGGTGAGGTCGTCGTCGGTATTCGTCCCGAAGCGATCGACATTCGACGGGCGGACGACGGGTCAACCAGTGGGCCACACGAATTCCGAATGACCGTGAGGGTCATCGAAACCCACGGCGATCGGAACGTCATCACCCTCGCACCGGCTTCGGAGTCTGCGGACCATGAAGTCCTGCAGGTCGTAACGGATGGTACCTTCATCGTGGACGCCGGCGAGACAGTGGTGGTAACCGCCGATCCTGATGCCGTCCACATCTTCGACGGGATGACCGGCGAAGCGCTGTGTAATCGACGACTCGAAACCGAACACGAACTACGGAGGGTATAATCGATGGCACACCTCGAACTCGACGACGTAACCAAGGAGTATCAAAGCGACGAGACGAGCGTTATCGCCGTTGATGACGTCTCAGTCGACGTTGCGAGTGGAGAATTTCTCGTCCTCGTCGGTCCGTCCGGCTGTGGAAAGTCGACGACGCTACGGATGATCGCCGGTCTCGAAGACGTTTCGGACGGACACATTCGGCTCGACGAACAGGCGATTGACGACGTGCCGACTCAGGAGCGAGACATCGCGATGGTCTTCCAGTCGTACGCGCTTTATCCTCACAAGTCCGTCCACGGAAACATGTCGTTCGGCCTGGAAGAGTCGACGAATCTCTCGAGCGCGGAGATTACTGAGACGGTCGAGGAAGTGGCAGCGTTGATGGGGATCGACAATCTCCTCGATCGCAAACCCGGCGAGCTTTCGGGCGGTCAGCGACAACGTGTCGCACTCGGCCGAGCGATCGTTCGCGATCCCGAGGTGTTCCTGATGGACGAACCGCTTTCCAACCTCGACGCAAAGCTACGCGCAGACATGCGGACCGAACTCCAGCACCTGCAGCAACGGCTCGGCGTGACGACCGTCTACGTCACCCACGACCAGACCGAGGCGATGACGATGGGCGATCGAATTGCGGTGTTGAACAAGGGGGAACTACAACAGATCGGTACCCCACTCGAGTGCTATCACCAACCGGAGAACCTGTTCGTCGCCGGGTTCATCGGAGAACCCTCGATGAACTGCTTCGACGGCCGTCTTGAGGACTGTTCGATCGTGACGGAAAATATTCAGTACCCGCTTTCTCCGGACCTGGACCTCGACCACCAGGATGGCGCTTCGCTCGTCCTGGGGATCCGACCTGAAGACATTCGAATCGGGAAGCGAGCGACGAACGAGACAGAGTTCGAAGCAATGGTCACCCTCGTCGAACCGATGGGGAATGAAAACATCGTCCACCTCGGATTCGACAGCGCGACGTCGAACGAGGAGTTTGTCGCGACAACGGAGGGAATGCCGGCCGTCGCCAGTGGCGACCGAGTTGCGGTCGAGTTTCCGGAGCGGGTCGTCCACCTCTTCGACGGGACTACCGGAGCAGCGTTGAAAAACCGACGGCTGACGTTCACCGACCGTTCGAAAGCACAACTCCTGTAGCGTTCCAAAGAGGAAAGGGTGGCCTATCGCCCGCCGACACCGTTGCGACGACGGTATTCGTCGACACAATGGAAGCGATTGACAGAAGAGGTAGCGTACACCGAGGTTATTGTTATATAGAAACGAGTGGAGACGCGCGACCGACTGGTGTAATTGGGTCGGGTTCCGTTCACCAGCGTTGTACTTGGTTTCGCCGTGTCTGCAGGAGTGTCTGTTAATATTTCTCCCGAATTATCAAAATACAATAGTTCGTAAAATATATATGCGCATGTTTTATCAATACTAATGTATGAGAAGAGGTGACAAAAAGAGGCGATCACAGAAACCTCACTTGACCCATGGGACCGACTCGAGTCTGACGAGTCGCCGAGGGCTACTCCAGGCAGCGGGGACAGCGGGCCTTGCCGGACTCGCCGGTTGTACAGGGTACCTGGGCGCGTCACAGGAGGGGATCGATTACTGGACACTGTTCAGCGGGGGTGATGGGGCCGTAATGGAGACGATGGTCAACGAGATCAATGAAAACGACGAGTACGAGTACTCCATCAATCGACAGCGAGCGCCGTGGGACGAACACTACACTCGCCTGTACACGGCGATGGTCGGCGGCAATCCGCCGGACATCGCCGTGATGCACTCTCGGATGATGCGCGACTATCAGGACAACCTCGTCACGCTCACGGACGAGATCGGAACGGATCCGTACTTAGACGAGGTCGCACAGGGCGGCGTCGTCGACGGCGAGCAACTCGCCGTCCCGCTCGATTCGCACCCGTTCGGCCTCTATTACAACAAGGATATTTTCGAAGAAGCCGGGTTGGATCCAGAAGATCCACCGAACACAGCCGAACGGTTTCGGGAAGCCGCGAACGCGATCGTCGAGAATACGGACCACTATGCCTTTGACTACTTCGACGGCGAGTTCCACGCCGAGATCATGCGAATGCTGCTCCACGGTCGCGGCGGTCAGCTCCTGACCGAGGACTACGAACCCGCCTTCGACACCGACGACGGTCTGGCGGTCGTCCAGGAGATGCACGACTGGGTCCACGAACGCGAGTGGGCACCCGTCGATCCTAATGCCGGCTGGGACGCCTGGAACCGCGGCGAAGTCGGTATGAAAATCGAGGGGACGTGGCACATTACGGTCGTTCGTGAGATCGGGTTCGACTTCGGCATGACGAAACCGTTCGTCATGCCGGACGCGGACGACCCCGTCACGCTCGGCGACAGTCACATGCTCATCATCCCTGAAAGCGAACAACGCGAGCAAAGCAGACTCGAGAACGCAATCGAAACGATCCGCCTGCTCACGCAGGATTTCAACAACAGATGGGGATCCGATGCCGGTCACCTTCCCGCCAGCGATACGGCGATCGAAAGCGACGAACTCCGGGAATCGGATACCTGGGATCAAACGCTCGAGACGTTCTACGAGATGGTAGACGAAGACCAGTTCATCCGTCCGCCCGCGACGCCAAACGTTCAGGGATACATGGAAGAGATATATCAGCCCTTAGATGACATGCGCGCCGGGAACATGACTCCGGAGGAGGTCATCGAAACTGCGACAGAGGGCGTCAAACAAGTGTTCGAGAGGGAATAACATGGTACAAGCAACAGAACAGACAGACGCGGACGAATCAGAGCTCATCAACTTCTCGAAGTCCTCGACACGCGAGTGGATTTCGGGAGCGACGTTTTCGCTCCCGTATCTCCTGATCGCCGGGACGTTCCTCTTCGGACCACTACTGCTCGCGCTGTACATGAGCTTCTACGACTGGGCCGCGCTCGATCCGGCCCAGTCCGAGTTCATCGGTCTCGAGAACTACCAGGTCCTGCTATCGGATCCCAATTTCTGGAACGCGCTGAAAAACACCGTCTACTTCGTCGCGCTCACGGTGCCGCCGATCGTCGTCGGGTCGTTGCTGTTAGCGCTCGGAGTCAACCGCGATGTGAAGGGCCAGTGGCTGTTGCGGACGATCTTCTTCAGTCCGTACGTACTGACCGTCGCCGTCGTTGGACTGGTGTGGACGGAGGTCTTCAATTCCACGGGACTCGTTCCCCACTACCTCGGTGGCGGAAACTGGTTGACATCACACGACCTCGCGATGCCCGCGATCGCCATCGCCACGATCTGGTGGCAACTGGCGTTTAACTTCATCATCCTGCTTGCCGCACGACAGAACGTCTCCGAACGCCTCTACGAGGCGGCGAAACTCGACGGCGCGAGTTCGTGGCGGATGATGCGCGACGTCACGATCCCGCAGATGTGGAATCCGCTCGTCTTCGTGATTATCGTCACGTTCGTCAACTCGTTTCAGGTGTTCGGACAGCCGTTCATCATGACCGACGGTGGACCGTCGTTCTCGACGACGACTATCGTCCTGTATCTGTACGATACAGCGTTCGTTGGCCGCGACTTCGGTTACGCCGCTGCAGTCGGCTACGTGCTGTTCCTTATCCTGATCGCCGTCTCAGCGACGAACTACTACTTCCTCACGGGTGATGACGAATGAGTACGAAAACAACGACGGTACGCGATCGCCTCACGAGTACCGACGGACGGCTCAAGACCATTGCAGTGTATCTCGGGCTGTACGGGACGGCTGCGCTGTTCTTGCTCCCGTACTGGTACATGTTCGCGACGTCGTTCATGACCCGCGAGCTGGTATACTCCGACGTACCGCACCTGATCCCGTGGGACGTCACCCTCTACTGGTACGAGTACCTCCTCACCGACTCGTTGATCGGGATGTGGACGGTCAACACCATCATACTGGCGGGAATCACGACGGCCGTCGTCCTCCTGATCGACGCGATGATCGCCTACTCGCTGACCCGCCTCGAGTGGCCGGGTCGACGCGTCATCTTCGCGGTTATCGTGGCCAGTTTCATGGTGCCTGGCATCGTTAATCTCGTCCCAGTGTACATCATCGTCAGCGAACTCGGACTGGTGAACTCCGTGTGGGGTGTCGTCCTGCCGAGCGCCGCCAATCCGCTCGGCGTGTTCATGCTCGTCCAGTTCTTCAAAGACATCCCCGACGAACTCGAGGAGGCGGCGCGTCTGGACGGGTTCTCACGGCTCCGGATATTTACCCACATCATCATGCCGTTGATGCGGTCGGCGCTCGCGGCGCTCGGGCTGTTCATTTTCATCTGGACGTGGAACGCCTTCGTCTGGCCGCTTCTCATCCTCCAGAGCGAGACGATGTACACGCTGCCGATCGGGCTGGTAACCCTCCAGGAGAACATGGGTACCACCGAACCGGGCGTCATCATGACTTCGGCGGTCATCGCCTCGGTGCCGCTGCTTATCGTGTTCCTCGTCATGCAGAAACAACTCGTCAAGGCCGTCGAAATGCAGGGGACGACCAAATGACCCGAACGACCGACATCGATCCGATGTACGCCTCGCTCGAGCGGACCGCGCGGTTCGTCTGGGCGAATCTCGTGTCGATCGTGTGGATTAGCATCGGCTGGTTCCTCGCCGCGCTTCCGATCGTCACGCTCGGGGCCGCAACCGTCGGCGCCTACCGCGCCGTGCTGTCGCTAAGAGAGGACGACCGCGAGGGAATCGATCGGACGGCGGTCCGCGAGACCGTCCGTCGACAGTTCGTCCACGCGACGCTGCTCGGACTTGTCCCGCTGGTCCTGTTCGCGATCGCGGCGAACTACGCGCTCGCGTATCTCGTGAGCGAGACGGTCACCGCCGGCCTGCTTGCACTCTGTTGTGGGTACGCCGGCCTCTACGCCACACTCGTCTCGATGCCGACGCTGCTCGGCCTCGCTGAAGGTAAGCCCATGACCGCCGCGCTCAGAGACGGCATCGTCTGGACGGCGCGCCACGCCGTCGGCGCGGTGGCCCTCGGCGTCGTGACGGTGGCGCTGCTCGTCCTCACGTCGCTGCTGACCGTCGCGGTGGCGCTGTTGTTCGCCGGCATCGCGTTCGCGCTCCACGTCGAGTTCATCTCGAGCGTCGACGAGGGCGAGACGCGGGTCGCGACAGGGGTGACCGACCGATGACTCCGCGCGTGGGTCAACCACGGACTGCCTCCCCGGAAACGGGCGAATCGAGAGCAACGGTTACGAACGACGACAGTACTCACGACCACCAACGGAGCTACAACAATGAGTGAAACGACAGACGACGCGGCTTCGGTAACGTTCGACAACGTGCGGAAAGTGTACCTCGACGACTTCGTCGCGATCAAGGGATTCGACGCCCAAATCGAGGACGGCGAATTCATCACCGTCGTCGGCCCGTCCGGGTCCGGCAAATCGACGCTGCTGCGGATGATCGCCGGCCTCGAAGAGATCTCCGGCGGAGATATCCGGATCGGCAATGAGAGTATCAAGGGTGTCGAGCCCCAAGATCGCGGGATCGCGATGGTGTTCCAGAATTACGCGCTGTACCCGCACATGAGCGTCCGAAAGAACATGGCCTACGGGCTGAAACTGACGACGGACCTCTCCAGCGACGAAATCGACCAGCGCGTCCGCGAGACGGCGACGATGATGGGCATCGAAGACCAGTTGGGCGACAAACCGGCAAACCTCTCGGGCGGTCAGCAACAGCGAGTTGCGACCGGGCGAGCGATCGTCCGCGACCCGAAGATTTTCCTGATGGACGAGCCGCTGTCGAACTTGGACGCGAAGCTCAAGGTTCACATGCGGACCGAACTCCAGCGACTGCAGGAGGATCTCGGGACGACGACGATCTACGTCACCCACGATCAGCACGAGGCGCTGACGATGAGCGACCGGATCATCGTCCTCGACGGAGGCGAACTCCAGCAGTTCGCGCCGCCGGACGAGGTTTACAACGAGCCCGCAAACCGGTTCGTTGCGGACTTCATCGGGAGTCCGGCGATGAACTTCTTCGACGTCGAACTGAACGGAACGACGCTCGTCGGCGACGGGTTCGAGTACGCCATCCCGCCGTCGATCAGCGATACGATCCGCGACACGGCGGCCAAGTCCAGACTTGAACTGGGCATCCGTCCCGAAGACATCACGTACGACGCGACCGGCGATAACACGATTACTGGCACCGTCGATGTCGTCGAGGTAGCGGGCAGCGACAACTTCGTCTACCTCGACATCGCGGGTTCTGAGTGTCGCGTTCGCGTCGACGGCGACGTGAAACCGTCCGTCGGCGAGACCACCCAAATTGCGTTCGATCCGAACGATATCCACCTCTTCGACACTCAAAGTGGCGACAACCTGCTCTCGGGAACGAGGGAGAGACAGGTCGCCGAGGCCGAGACAGAGGAAGCGGAGGAGGCCGCCTGAGCGAACGACCATCAACCGGCGGTAAGCGACTCTCGACTGTACCGACGACTGACGCTCGACCAACGAGGAGACGCACACGATATGGACACAGATTTTCGGAAGGACGATGTTCGACGGACCGCAGTACTGAACGGCTCGTGGCAATTTGCCACCGACCCAGAGAAGGTCGGACGCAAGGCGAGCTGGTACGAAGCCGACCGCGACTGGCCCGAGCGAGCACGGACCGTCGAGGTACCTCACGCCTGGCAGGAACTTGAGGCGTACCGAGCGTACACAGGAACGGCGTGGTATCGGCGAACGATCACCTTGGACACGCCGAGAGACGACAGCGTCCGGCGACGCCTCCGGTTCGGCGCCGTCGACTACGAGGCGACCGTCTGGGTCAACGGTGAACGTGTCGGGACGAACCGCGGCGGCTACCTTCCCTTCGAGTTCGACGTCACCGACGCGCTCGTCGACGGCGAGAACGACATCGTCGTCGAGGTCGTCGACCCGGACGATCTGAGCGAACTGCCACACGGCAAGCAGGGCGAGCCGTGGTACCAGCGAGTTAGCGGCATCTGGCAGGATGTGACCCTCGAGACCGTTCCGCTAGTTCATGTCGACCGCATCCGCGTCACGCCGGATCTCGAGACGGACACTGCCCACGTCGAGATCACCGTGGACGGACTCGACGGGGCGAGCGGCGAGTCCATCGACGCGACCGTCGCCGTCGCTCGAGACGGCGATCAGATCGCAGTCGAATCCGCGGCGATCGACGCCAACGGGGCGGGGGCGGCCACCGTTCCGATTCCCGATCCCGACTACTGGACGCCCGAGACACCGGTCTGCTACGACGTGCGCGTCGACCTCGAGGCCGACGAGAGCGTCGTCGACCGGTACGAGGACTACTTCGGAATGCGCAGCGTCGAGGCTCGAGACGGGCGGGTGTACCTGAACGGCGAGCCGTACTTCATCCGAGGCGCCCTCGAACAGGGCTACTACCCGGAGACGCTGTATCGACCGTTTAGCGACGACTGCTTCGAGCAGGAGGTTCGAACCGCCAAGGAGCTCGGCTTCAACCTGCTTCGCAAGCACATCAAGCCAGCCCACCCCGACTTCCTCGAGTGTGCCGACCGACTCGGCATCCTCGTCTGGGAGGAGCCCGCGAATCCGACGGTCCACACCGATCGCTCGCGGCGCGCTGTGTTCGAACAGCTCGAGGCGATGATCGAGCGAGACTACAACCGCCCGAGCGTCGTGATCTGGAGTATCTACAACGAAGAGTGGGGAATCGGCAACCCGCAGGGACTGGACGTGGAGACGTCGCTGTGGGACGACGAAGAAAAACAGCGCTACCTCGCCGACTGTTACGAGGCTGCCCGCCAGCGGGATCCGACGCGACTCGTCTGTGACAACTCCGGGTGGGCGCACGTCGCGACCGACGTCAACGACTACCACCGCTACTTCGTCAGCCCCGACCGAGCCGACGCCTGGGCGACGGACCTCGAACGGATGAGCGACCGGCCGGAAGACAATTACGCGGCGACCGAAACGGATCCCGACGACGCGCCGCTCGTCGTCTCCGAGTTCGGCACGTGGGGTTTGTGCGATGCGCCCGCGATCGAAGAGTATTACGGCGAGCGACCGCCCTGGTTCGATTACGAGTTCCTTGAAGAAGGGCTGAAACGTCCCGACGGCTACCGCGAGCGGTTCGAGGGGACTGCGCTCTCGTCGGCGTTCGACGGACTCGAGTCGCTCGTCGAGGCATGGCAGTGGCGAGAATTCCGCTCGAACAAGGACATCATCGAGCGAATGCGCTCCCGAGACGACGTCGCCGGCTACGTCATCACGGAGTTCTCGGACATCGAGTGGGAGTTCAACGGGATCCTCGACTACCGCCGCGAGCGAAAGGCGTTTCACGACGCGTTTGCCCGTCTCAACGCGCCAGTTACCGTGCAACTCGACCTCGAGTCACGAACCGTCTGGGACGACGAGTCCATTGTGGCGGACGCGGTCATCGTCAACGACACGGACGAGCGACTCGAGGCCGAACTGTCGTGGACTGCCGCCGGCGAATCGGGGCGACAAGCAGTCGCGGTCGAGTCCGCGTCGACCTCCCGCGTCGACGACTTCGTGACCATCGACGCACCGTCAGTAGACGGCATGACGGCGGAGACAGTGACCCTCGAGTTCGGCGATGCGACAACTGAGGAGTCTGTGACGATCGGGCCGCGGACCGACGCCGCCGAGCCGGTTCGCGACCGCGGCGGCGACGAACCGATTTACGTCATGGACGAGAGTCTCCGGGGCGAACTCGAGCAGCGAGGCGTGCCCGTCGTCGACCGACTCGACGACGCTGTAGCCGTCGCGATAGTCTCGGAGACGAATGACGCGGTGCTCGAGTACGCCCACGATGGCGGCGACGTGCTGTTGCTGGCCGATCGGGACGGGACCGTCGCCGACGAGACGGTGTTCGAGTACCACGACCTGCCTGAGGACGAAAGTTGGAACCTCGTCGCGTCGCTGTTCTACGCCAACGACGAGCGACTCGAGTCGATCCTCGGGCCGGTTCCGGGATGGGAACTCGACGGGCAGTACCCGTACATGGTCGCAGCCGTAGGCGAGAACGACGACGTGACGCTCGGGTACGTCGAGGGGTGGCTCGCGAACCCGTCGGCGGCGATTGCGACTCGTCGGTACGGCGACGGCTCCGTCCGCGTCTGTACCGTTCGACTCGTCGATGCCTACGGGATCTGCCCGGTTGCGACCGCGCTCGTCGACGAGTTGCTAGCGAGCGCGCTCGCGTCGTCCGCGGCGCAGTGAGCGAGTTGATCGCCCGTCAAACGCGACGCGACAGTCGAAGACGGCCCGCTCTCGATTACACTCGAGCCATCGGTGATTACTCGGGTTCGGATCGCTCGCCGAACACGAACCGTCGGCGATTGCCAGAAGGGGAAACGTTACGGCAAGCCATCGTGTTACTCCGAGACAATGGTAGACAGTTCCCGCGCGGAGCCAGTCGACCTGACCGACGTGTCCATCGACGATCAGTTCTGGAACGGCTGGATCGAGACGAACCGCGAAACAACGCTCGAGTACCAGTACGAACAACTCGAATCGAGCGGGTGTCTCGAGAACTTTCGTCGCGCCGCTTCCGGGGACTCGGGCGGATTCGAGGGGATGTGGTTCGCCGACTCTGATGCGTACAAATGGCTCGAGGCGGCCAGTTACGTGCTCGCGGACGGAGACGTCGATTCCGACGCCGGGCTCGACGAGAGCCGTCGGAACGAACTCGAAAAACGGGTCGACGACATCATCGATCTCGTCGCCAGTGCCCAGGAAGACGATGGGTACCTCAACACGTATTTCGCGCTCGAGGAGCCCGAAAAGCGCTGGACGAACCTGAACATGATGCACGAGCTCTACTGTGCGGGCCACCTTATCGAAGCTGCCGTTTCCCACTACCGCGCGACGAGCGACTCGAGACTGCTCGACGTTGCGACGCGGTTTGCCGACCACATCGGTGCGAGGGTCGACGACGAAATCGACGGCGCGCCGGGCCACCAAGAGATCGAACTGGCGCTGGTGAAACTCGCTCGCGTTACCGACGAGCAACGCTACGTCGAGCTCGCACGGACGTTCGTCGACCGTCGCGGTCGAAACGATCGATTCGAACGGGAGTTCGAACGCGTCGAATCGATTGCGGGGTACGATCCGGATGACGGCGGAATCGCGACGGACGCTCGCGGTGCGTTCTACGAGGACGGCGAATACGACGGCTCGTACGCGCAAGCCCACGAACCATTACCCGAGCAAGAAACGGTCGAAGGGCACGCGGTTCGGGCGATGTACTTCTTCGCCGGCGTCGCGGACGTCGCCGCCGAAACCGGCGATCGGGAGCTTCTCGAGCGCCTCGAGAAGCTCTGGGAGAACATGACGAGCAAACGAATGTACGTGACGGGCGGGATCGGCTCGAGCGAGCACGGCGAGCGGTTCACAGACGATTACGACCTCCCGAACGAAACCGCCTACGCCGAAACCTGCGCTGCGATCGGGAGCGTCTTCTGGAATCAGCGGCTGTTCGAACTTACCGGAAACGCCAGATACGCCGATCTGATCGAACGAACGCTGTACAACGGCGTCCTCTCGGGCGTCTCCGTCGACGGAACCGAGTTCTTCTACGACAATCGCCTCGAGAGTCGCGGCGACCACCATCGGCGCGGTTGGTTCGACTGTGCGTGCTGTCCGCCCAACGTCACTCGGTTGCTCGCCTCCCTCGAGCGGTACCTGTACGCGAGAGGTCCCGAATCGCTGTACGTCAACCAGTACGTCGGGAGCACGATATCGACGGCGGTCGCCGGTACGGCCGTCGAACTCGAGCAGACGACGACCTATCCGTGGAGCGAGGACGTGACGATCGACGTCCGGACCGAGGATCCGGCGACGTTCTCGCTCGAGTTGCGGGTGCCGTCGTGGTGTACTGAAGCCGTAATCAGGGTCAACGGCGACGAAGTCCGCGCGGGCGAGAACGACACGTCCGGGGAGGCCGAATACGTGACCATCGAGCGCGAGTGGGATGAGGACCGAATCGAGGTGACGTTCGCTCAGTCGATCGTCCCGGTGCGGATGCATCCTGCAGTCGGCGAGAACTGCGGGCGCGTCGCGCTGACCCGGGGACCGCTCGTCTACTGTCTCGAATCCGCGGACAACGACCGGCCGCTCCGACAGTACAGCCTCGACCTCGAGGGGGAGCAGCGAACGCGGAAGGACGACGAACTCGCCGACGACCTCGAGAACGCGGCCCTCTCGAACCCCGTCGTTATCGACTGTGATGCGATCGCTCCGTCTCTCGAGTCGTGGGAGTCAGATGACGAGGGAGGCGCTACCGAGTCATCCGGGACTGACCGACCGCCGCTGTACCAACCCGACGACCGAGTGAGTACGAAATCGGAGACAGTAACCGCCGTACCGTACTTCCTCTGGGACAACCGGGATCCCGGCGAGATGGCTGTGTGGATCCGTTCGGCGTAAATCGATCGAACGTCCCACAGAAGATCGACTGCCACGACAGACGTGCCATCCCGCACGCTTATTGTGGACTATGGCAACGTATCTGTAATGGTGAAGATTGCATTTATCGGCGCTGGAAGTCACACGTTCACGCAGACGCTCGTCCGTGACGTACTCTCGTTTCCGGCGTTACAGGATTCGACGCTGAGTCTGATGGATATCGACGCCGATCGACTCGAGCGGATCGAGACGGCCACGAACGTCCTGGTCGACGAACACGACCTCCCCGCGACGGTCGAGGCGACGACGGATCGTCGGGAAGCGCTCGAGGACGCGGACTACGTCATCACGATGATCCACGTCGGGGGCGTCGAACCGGTCGAAAACGAGGTCGAGATTCCCCAGCGCTACGGGGTCAACCAGTCCGTCGGCGATACGCTCGGCCCGGGCGGCGTCTTCCGGGCCCAGCGAACGATTCCGACGATGCTCGAGATCGCCCGCGACATGGAGGAGTTGTGTCCGAACGCCCCCCTATTGCAGCACACGAACCCCATGGTGATGGTCTGTTGGGCCATCGAAAAAGAGACGGAAATCGACGTCTACGGGATCTGCCACAGCATCGTCGGGACGGCCCACGACATCGCATCCTACGTCGACGTCCCCTTCGAGGAGTTGGAGTACTGGGTGGCAGGCATCAATCACATGGCCTGGTTCCTCGAGATCGAACACGATGGCCGGAGTCTCTACCCGGACCTACAGGAGGCGATGACCGATCCGGAAACCTACGCCGAGGACGTTGTCCGTTTCGAAACGATGGACCACTTCGGGAAATTCATCACGGAATCGAGCCACCACCTCAGCGAATACCTCCCCTACTTTCGTCACGACGAGGACGAAATCGACCGCCTCGTCGACGCCAGCGCGTACGACCCGTTCGCAGAGGAATTCGAATATTCGCCGGTCTGCTGGCTCCCGACAGGCGAGTACTTCGAGCAGTGGCGGTCCATCGATCACGCCGAGGGGGTCGACGAGGCGGAGATGGATCGGTCGCTCTCGCGATCCGGGGAGTACGCCGCGCGGATCATCCACTCGCTCGAGACCGGTGAGCGCCGGCGGATGAACCTCAACGTCCCGAACGACGGCCGACTCATCACGAATCTCCCCGACGACGCGCTCGTCGAAGTCCCCTGTCTCGTAGACAGAACGGGTGTTCGCCCATGCACAATCGGAGATCTTCCGCCGCAGCTCGCCGCCCTCAACCGATCGAACGTGAACGTTCAGTCGCTCGCCGTCGACGCAGCACTCGAGCGCGACGAAGAACGGCTTCGTCAGGCGGTCAAACTCGATCCGCTGACGGCCGCAGTCTGCACGCTCGAGGAAGTCGATGCATTAGTTGACGACCTACTCGAGGCGAACGAGGAATACCTCCCGGCGTACACTTCGTGACGCCACCTAGCGTCGGTTGTGGACAGTAAGGCAACGAGACTGGCGGAGACAGCCGGTTAGACTGGAATCGCTCAGCAGAAGACGCTCAACCACGGATAGTGATAAATGGTTTTCTAAAAGAGAACACTAGTCACTATGTCAAAACAGCCTTTGCGAGCACAGCAGCAACCCACCCGCTACTGTCGACTCACAGACTCGGTCGCGATCGACAGGGAATTGGGCGAGACGACGACCAACAAGGGGCCGGCGGAAACGTCCGTCTCTCGTCGCACCCACTCGTTTCAGTACTATCGAAACGTGCCCACGGCCGGGCCAGTAGTTCGTCGATTTCGCACCGCTAACGTCGAAAACGAAGTTTCAGCGCCGCAAGGATGTCGGCAACGGTTCGGTGGGACCCACGAGTCACTCCCCGCTCTGGTCGTCACGCAGGGTTTCAATAATTAGTTTGACTGTGTCTCGACATCGGGCGGGCTCTCCCATTCGGCACCGTCGTCCTGTGGCTCGTATCCGAGCACCTCCTTTGCGTGTTCGGTGTCGAACCACCGGCCGGCGTTATCGCTCACCGCGTAGAACGCATCGTACGTTACCGTCTCGTTCTCGAGACAGCACTCGATCAGGTGGGCGAAGTCACGCTGTGAGGTCCAGGTGCACTTCAGTCGCTTGACCATCTCTTCGTACTCGTCGCTGCCGCGCTCCCACGACCCCGTTTGACTGGGGTCCCAGGCTCCACCTTCCGGATCGACGCCGTCTTCGGTACCCCGCTGGACGCCGCGTTCGGCGTCGCCGTAGGGATGATCGTACGGATCTGGTCGAACGCTCGAGATCCGAATCGAGAAAAACTGCGACGGTGGCGAGTCGGAACGTGCGTGAACCCGACCGATATGTTCGCCGAACATCTTCGTCGCGCCGTAGTAGCCGTCCGGTTTCGGGAGCGACTCGTGATCCAGCAGGAGGGGGTGATCCTCCTCGTACAGTTCCGGGGAGTTATCCTCCTCGTACAACCCCATCACGCGTTGTGAGGACGCGAATATCACTTTCTCGACGCCCGCGTCTTCGGCCGCTTTGATCACGTTGTAGGTGCCGACGATGTTCGGTTCGATAACGCCCTCGAACGATGCGCCCGCGTCGGACTGTGCCGCGAGATGGATCACTGCATCCTGTCCGTCGAACGCGGGGCGGATCTCGTCGTACTCGCTGACGTCCGCGACGTGCGTCTCGTAGTCGGGGTGATCGTTCAAATCGAGCAGCGTGAAATCGTACTGGGACTTGTCGTACAAGTGCTTTCGTAGGGCCTGTCCGGCCTCGCCGTGCGGACCCGTAATTAGAACGTTCTGTTTGGCCATCTATGAACTCGATTACTGGTGTATCGCATTTATAAGTTGTGGATCGAAAACGCTGTCATCGGGCCGATGCAACGGTGCTCGAGTAGAAATAGCGTTGCAACGACTTGCTCGAGCACCGGCATTGATTCGATATTATTGAAATTAGAATGGCGACCACAAAATTACAATCGTAAGGTTGTAATTCATGATCAACAATCGTAGTCGAGGATTCGAGCACCGACGAACAGATGCTTCGAACGGACGCCCACGAACAGATGCCAACAACTGCGACCAGATGGAGTAACAGCAAGAATCAGTTCGTCGACGCCAGCCGAACGACGAGGTTAGCTAAACTGTCGAATCTTGAGTTCGATGATGTTCTTCTTGTCGAGCAACGCCGGTGCGAGGTCCGATTCGATCCGGTCGGCTCCCATCCGGCTACGAGGGCCGCTGATGCTGATCGCGCCGATGACATCGTCGGGTTTCGATACTATTGAAGTCCCGACGGCACAGACCCCACGGAAGTGCTCACCGCGATTGATCGAGTAGCCCCGCTCTCGAATCTCGTCTAGTTCGTCGTGGAGCACAGCCGCGTCGGTGATGGTCGTATCAGTTTGTTGTGCGAGGCCCCGCTGCTCTATGACGGCGTCGACTTCCGCCGTCGAGAGGGTAGCGAGAATTGCCTTTCCCGTTGCAGTCGAATGCATGTAGAGGTGCTGTCCCAGCGGGGCGTTGTCGTCTACCGAATCCGGACTCTCGGATTTGTACAGTTGGACCGAGTAGCCGTCCTCTTCGACCGTCAGATTTGCGTGTTCACCGGACGTCTCGCGAAGGTCGTCGATTTCGGGTTTGGCCGCCTGAAAGAGCGCCATCTGATCACGCATCTCCCCGCCGGTCTCGAGGAAGCGAAATGCACAGCGGTACTCTCCGTCGTCTTTACGTACGTAGCCGGTATCGACGAGCGTCGCCAGATGGATGTGTGCCGTGCTCACCGGCATCTCGAGGGCGTCGGCGATTTCCGAGAGGGTTGCCGAATCGACTCCCTGTAGGTATTCGACGATAGTGAAAGACTGGGAAACGCTCGTCAATCGGCGAGCAGCTGATTTTCCGCTGTCGGTCATGGTACTATCTTGCTGTCTACGTTCTTAAGCCCTCTGGATGTCTCCAACCATGTTGAAACATAGGACGACCAGAGTCGACTATGCCGTTCGGTAGAAGTAATCGGTTCGAGAAGACTGCATAGCTGAGTCGAACATCGACTCAGGCCAGGAAACGAAGGCCGAACCAGGTAGTACCGACCTACTGAATCGAGTCTTCGGGGCCGACGACGTTCATATTCTCGAACAGTTCGTCGTACCCGTTCCGTTCGTACAGATACGTTCCGTCCTGGATGTCGGCCCGTACAGCGTCCTCAGACTCGAGTTTCTCGGTCGAACGATCCAGGACTTCTTCGGCGCTCTCGGCCGGAACGACCGCGATTCCGTCGTCGTCCCCAACGATGATATCGCCCGGGTTGACGGTGACGCCGCCACAGGAAATCGGCACGTTGATCGATCCAGGGTCTTGCTTGAGCGGACCCTTGGGGTGGACGCCGCGGCCGTAGACGGGCAATCCCATCTCGGCGATTTCCCGTTTATCCCGATAGCTCCCGTCGATGACCAGTCCAGCGAGGTCGTTGGCCTGGCAGGTGGTGCACATCAGTTCACCGAAATGACCGGTCTCGGTGAATCCGTCGCAATCGATGACGAGCGTATCTCCGGGTTCGGCCATCGTGATCGCCTTGTGGATGATGAGATTGTCACCCGGTGCCGCTTTGACGGTGATCGCAGTCCCCGCCATATCGACGTCGCTGCGACAGGGCTTGATTCCGGAGTCCATCGTGAGTCCGATATTCCCGGTGACGTCCGAGACAATGGTGCTTGGCACCGTTTCGAACGCCGAAACGAGCGATGAATCTGGCCGCTCTACGTCGTGCTCGATGGTGTGCATGCGAGTACGAAACGGTGTGAGTCACCTTAATCTACCGATTTCTGGTACTCGAGAACCAAGATGGACGAACGAAGTATCAACGCTGATAGCGAAGACGGTCGAGGGTGGATCGCAGGGGAATACACCAATCGGTTCGATAGTCGTGTGTCGAGCACCGACACCTCACTGAGTGATTACACGTAACCGGCGAACAAGCGAGGTGTTCGCCGCTTGGCTACTCTTGTTCGACCAGTTCGATGACGTAGCCGTCCGGATCTTCGATGAACGCGACGCGGGTATCGACCGCATCGATCGTCGTCGGCTCTGTCACCACTGGACAGTCGGTTTCGTCCACGATTCTGTCGACCTCCTCGTCGACGTTCTCGACGCCGATTGCGAGGTGATCGATGCCGGACGGATCGATCGGTTCCTCTCGGTTCTCGTCGTATCGAAACTGCAGTTCGCCGCCAGACCCGGTTCCGACGAAGTAGTTTCGGACGTCGTCTCCCGGCCGTTTGAAGTCGTTCGTGTGTTCGAAGCCGAGCGTTTCGTAGAATGCCTTCGTCGCCTCGAGGTCCGACACTGCCATCGCGGTATGGAGTATTCCCATACCAGTAGTGATTGCAAGCAACCCTCTTAAATGATCGTACTCCCGGCAACGGGGTCGCCAGAAAGCGACCCGTTACTCGCCGACGAGCATGACGCGAAGGTCGTTCACGTTCGTCCCAGTCTGTCCCGTAAACAAGAGCGCGTCTCGGTCCTCAAGGTACGTGTAGGCGTCGTTATCGGACAGTGCGGCGTGTGCAGCGATCCGATCTATGATCGTCTCGTTCGAAACCAGCGCGCCGGCAGAATCGGTCGGGCCGTCGATGCCGTCCGTATCGACTGCGCCCAGAACCACGTCATCAGGCAGCTCGAGGGCCGCACTCAGTGCGAACTCCTGATTCGGGCCGCCGATGCCGTCCCCGGTGATCGTCACCGTCGTTTCGCCACCGGAGACGATCGCGACAGGAGGGGACACCGGGTTTCCGGTGCGTCGGATCTCTTCGGCGATCGCGACGTGTGTTTTGGCGGCCGCCTGCGTCTCACCGCGCACGGACGTCGAGAGGATAACGGTCTCGTATCCCGCATCCTCACAGACGTCCGCGGCAGCCGACACCGCAGTGAAGTTATCCGCGAGGACACACACTGAGACCGAATCGAATGCGGCGTCGCCATCGACGGGAGTCTCGGCCACGTCGCCGTCCTCGCCCGCCTGCAGATGAGTGCTAACCGCAGCCGGCGCATCGACATCGTACGTCTCGAGGGCGGTACGGGCGGTTTCGTACGTCGTCGTATCCGGTGACAGGGGACCGCTTGCGACCACCGACGGATCACCCGAGGTCACGTCGCTAAAGACGAGCCCCACCGTCGTCGCGGGAGCGAGTTCGCGCGCGAGCTGTCCGCCTTTGATCGAAGAGACGTGTTTTCTGATCGTGTTGATCGTCGCGATCGGTGCGCCACTTCGGAGCAGTTCGTCGGTCAGCCCTCGAAGATCCGAGAGGGTGATCCCTTCCGCTGGTGCAGCGAGGAGGGCACTGCCACCGCCGGTCACGGGCGCCACGACGAGCGTGTCCTCGTCGCAGTCTCGAGCCAACTCGAGGAGGCGACGCGTCCCGTCGACGTTCGATTCGGTCGGCGTTGGATGATCGCCCTCGACCATCTCGACCGGACCCGCGGATGCCGGATCGTCGGTGACGACGAT
Source organism: Halostagnicola larsenii XH-48 (assembly GCF_000517625.1). Lineage (GTDB taxonomy): Archaea > Halobacteriota > Halobacteria > Halobacteriales > Natrialbaceae > Halostagnicola > Halostagnicola larsenii. The sequence continues at coordinate 564,004 of NZ_CP007056.1, forward strand.
CCCTCCCGTGAGACGGTCGCCGAGAAGGTCCGCAATCGAACTGGCGACCTGCCCCGCTGCGTTTCCACCGCCGAGGACGTAGACGTCGTCGTACGCCGAGAGATCGAACCGCTCGGAGGCAATCCGAAGCGTCTCGTCTTCGAGTGCTATCGCCTCGGTGATTACCGTACGTGGGTGTGCAGCGGTGATTCCGGCCTCGATGGCCTCGAGTACTCGTTCCTCTGTCGGCGTCTCGGCCCGGACACGGTGGCGGTCGATCATGGTACGTGCTGGGTGATACTGCGATATAAATTCTTGTTTCAGCAGCGTGAGCCACTACTGAAAGTCATCGTTTCTCCACTGGTTGAAACTGTAGCCGCGAGGAGTCGAATCGTTACACGTACCCGCCCATAAGCCAGAAGCGGGGTCAGTTGGTGCGTAAAAAGTAGTCGAAAGCGCCGAACGCAGCTTAGACCTGAATGTCCAGATCTTCGACGAGAGTGCCGTAGTACTCGTACTGTTCGTCGATGAACTCCTGGAATTCCGACGGTCCGCGTTGGACTTGCGTGAACTGATTTTCGTCGAGGAACGACGAGAACTTGTCGTCGTCGTAGACGGATTCGTAGACGCCCGCGATCTCCTCTTGCAGGTCCGACGACATCTCGCCGGATCCGAAGTGTCCGAGCCAGGAACCGATCTGGATGTCGATGCCTTCGTCAACCATCGCAGGGGCATCGGGAAGCGCATCGAGTTCCTCTTCGTACATTACACCCAGTGCGGTCAGGTCGCCGTCGTTCACATAGGATCGGACCTCAGCCGCGCCGACGACGGTACAGTCGACTTCTTCGTTCACGACGGCTGTGATCGCCGGTTCGGCTCCATCGTAGGAAACGAAATCGAGTTCGATATCCGCTTCGTCGGCGAATCCGGCCCCAGCGAGATGCCAAGAAGAACCGTTTCCGGACTGGGCCATGTCGATTTCTCCCGGATTGTCAGCGGCGTAGTCGACGAACTCGCCGACCGAGGAGTAATCAGAGTTCTCGTGAACGACGAGTGCCGCGGGCATCTCCGTGTACTGCATGATCGGGGTGATGTCGTCCGGGCCGAGATCGTCCTGATCGAGGTGCTGGTACAGGGCGATTTCCGGTGCCGCAACGCCGAGCGTGTGTCCATTGCCGGCCGAATTGGCGGCCTCGTTCATTCCGACCGATCCAGATCCACCCGTCTGGTTCGCGACATTCCACGAGACTTCTGTGTACTCCTCAGCCGCGTCGGCGACGGCTCGACTCGTCCGGTCGGCGCCACCACCGGCCGCCCACGGAACGATGATCTCGATCTGACCAGACGGCCAGTCGCCGCTGGACTGGAGCTGATCGAGACAGCCCGCGGTCAGTGCGAGACCGGACCCACCGAGGGCCTTGATCGCATTCCGACGAGTCAGTACACCATTCCCACTGGTATTGCTACTGTGAATGTCTGGCATTCTACCGGTAAGTTATGATCTATCATTTTAAACCTTTCGAATACCTCCGTTTCGCAGTTGTTTGTTAGATCCTAAGCATTAAAACGAGAGTCGTTCTCCTTCGAGACTCCCGCTTTCGAACGCCCCTTATTCGGCAATCAGCGGTTCCCATCCAGGCCCACATCGTGTTCCGGTACTCGAGCGGTTTCGGAATCCGCGGCGAGTGAGTCAGGACAGAAGCGAGATGTGTCCTCGAAATCGTATCAATCCACCTCATCTCAGCAGATTTCCGGACGCCAGTATCGTTCCAGGGTCGATCCACAAGTTTATACAACGGCGGGAAAGAAACTCCGACATGCGCGGTTTAGCCAAAACTAGTCGCGACGCTGGAGCCATGGAACTCATCGATCTCGAGCGACCCGATCCAGCGGCAAACGAAGTACTGATCGAAATCGAGTATGCCGGACTCTGCGGCAGCGACGCTGGGATCTACAAATTCAAACCGGCGTTCGAACGAATGGACCTGCCGACCGTTATCGGCCACGAATACACCGGCCGTGTGATCGAGGCTGGAAGCGAGGTCACGACCGTTTCGACGGGCGACCGCGTCGTCGAACGACCGATTCGGGGCTGTGGCGAATGCTACCAGTGCCGGATGGGTGAAGAGAACGTCTGCCAGAACACCGATATCACGGGCGTCGACCGCGACGGCGCGTACGCGGGATACATCGCTGTCCCGGAAGCCGTCGTCCAGACGGTCCCCCACAACGTCGAACCCCGACACGCGGCGCTGGTCGAACCGACCGCGATCTGCGCGCGAGCGGTGATCGAAAACTCTCGAGTCAGCGCCGGTGACCGAGTTTTCGTCGCTGGGCCCGGACCAATGGGGCTGCTCTCCGCACAGATCGCGGCTGCACAGGGCGGCGACGTCGTCGTCGCCGGTGTCGGTCAGGATACCGAGTACCGACTCCCGCTTGCAGAAGAGCTCGGCTACTCGACGATAAACGTCGAATCGGACGATCTCGAGGCAGTACGCGAAGAACGAACGAACGGCGTCGGCTACGATGTCGTCTTCGATACGACCGGGCATCCGTCCGGACTTCCGATGGCGGTCGACGAAGTTCGCAAAGGTGGTCAGATCGTGATGATCGGCCAGACGGGCGAAACGACGATGGCGTACACACCCCTGGTTCGTGCCGAAATCGACCTGCAGTGTTCCTACGGCGCGATGTACGAGGACTTCGAACACGCGCTTCGATTGATCGGGTCCGGCGATGTCGACCACGAGACGTTCCTCGACGACCGCTTTAGCTTGCTCGAGTCAGACGCGGCCTTCGAAGCGTTCCTCGACGGCGAGACCTGCAAACCGGTTTTCGACGTTTCTGAACTCCGAGCGTAACTTGAGCCTCCGAACGTAACTCGAGCCGAACTCCGTAGACGCGGTGTTGCGTTCTAACGCCTCGCAGACGAACAGCCGATTCTCGTAAACGAGCAGTCGATTCTCACAAACAAACAGTCGATGCCGGCCCGATAGGAGAGACGATCAACTGTCGGAAAGTGCGGTCTATGCTGAGACGAGCCACTGCCGAAGCGAGACCGCGACCTGACAGTCTCGATTTCTCGGGCGAATTCAACGCAGGCGGGCCATCGCCTCGGGACTGGCGCCGATGCACTCGGCTCGCTTCGCGGTAGAGAAGGAAAATCAGTCGGACGTCCAAGCGGATCTCGTCGGCAGTATCAGGGACGTGGGTCCCACTCGCGTTCGACGAGAAAGTCATCGAGTTTCTGCTTCGGATCCTCGAACACGTGCGCGCCGTGGAACACGAGTACCGTCTCAAAATCGTACTGCAGGAGATCGTAGAGGTTGATTTCAGCCGCCTCGTGATCGTCGTTGAACAACGCCGGTGGCGGAAGCAGGTACCCCTCCGGAAGACCGCCTCGATCGGACCCGTCGAGCGTGTCGCCGGAGATCAGGATTCCTCGATCCTCGAGCAACAGTGCCGACGTCGCTTTGGTGTGGCCCGGCACTTCGATGACGCGAATGTCGCCCTCGAGGAGGTCGCCGTCCTCGAAGAGAACGTCCGGTTCGTGATCGATCGCGTCGTGTAACTTCTCCTCGTTTGCGGAGGCGACCAGTTCGGGATCGAAGGCTTCCATCACGTGGTCGAGACCGCCGTGGTGACCGTGGTCGCCGTGGGTGATGATGACCCGATCGATCGTTTCGTATTCGGCCTCGAGCGCGGCGACGAGTTCTTCGCCGTTCTCATCGAAGGCGGTATCGACGAGCGTTGTCTTCCCGGTCGGAACATCCTCGAGAACCAGGACCCGGACGTGCTCGAACTGGACCTGGGCGATACCATCGGTAACGGTAGTGACGCTCATAATCGGTTGCAGATGCACTAGTTCTACAATTAAAGCTGTCGGTTAGCATACGCTGAAGCGATACTACCGCGGTTCCGCCAATCGATCGTGACTGGCGAAACTATAATAAGGAATACTCGAGAGAGATGAGACATGACGATCATCGCAGCAGTAGATAGATCCGACCGGGCCAGCGAAGTCGTCGCCCAAGCCGCCGAGCTCTCGACATTTGTCGACGAGCCGGTACACGTCGTACACGCACTGACCAGATCCGAATTCGTCAATCTCGGGGCAACGAGCGCGCAAGCAGAGAAACCCCTCGATATGGACGAAGTCAGAGACGCTGCAGCCGAGATGGCCGAGGAATCGGTTCCTGACATAAACGTTCCCTACGAAACGGTTGGGATCGTCGGAGACCCAGCTGACGAAATCGTCGAATACGCGGCGAACGTCGACGCTCGGTACATCGTTGTCCGGCCGCGACGGCGGTCTCCCGCCGGAAAGGCATTGTTCGGGAGCGTCGCTCAGTCGATTCTACTCAATGCTTCGTGTCCCGTCGTCACGATCCCGTGAAGTGGAACCATCTACACCAAGAGAAGACGAACGGTTGTGGCTATCAATTCGACGGCGAGCTCCGAACTGAAATCACAGAATCGCTGCTATGTCCCCTCTAATGGATTAAACCAGCGGATACCAGTACACTTATACAGGAGCAACAGAGCGTTTGTAGTATCGAATCGATACAAAAATGATTACGAACAAAAACGTTCACGAGACGAATCGCTTCTCGCCCACTATGAAGGGGCACACGACTGGCAACACCGGTGTGTGTTCACCGCCAAAATAGTCCCCGTTCATCAGGTATGGTTCTTAACAAACTCAAATCCAACCCGCTCGCCGCAATCTTCATGCTGGTTGCGGTCGTGGTTATCGCTTCCGCAAACCAATTCCCGGATGGAGGCAGTCTCGGACCAGGATTCTTCCCGATTATCGTCTCGGTCGGGATCATCGCGTTCGGAATCGCTGACATCCTCGTCGACGACGATACCCAACTCGAGATGAGCGACTTCTCGATCACGCCTGCGGTAATCATGTTCGCGTTCCTGGTCGGCTATCTACTGTTGATGCCAATTACGGGCTTTCTCGTCGGAACGATGCTGTTCCTACCGATTGCGCTGTATTACTCAACCGTTCGGTCCAAACTGATGATCGCGCTGATCTCGATCGGACTGCCGATACTGCTCTTTTACGTCTTTAGCCAGGTGTTCATGGTTCGATTGCCAGAAGGAATCATCCCGGTTTCCCGCCTCTTGCCACAACTTCCAGTGTGATTACAATGGTACTAACAGATATCACAACCGGCTTCGCTAACGTCCTCGATCCGCTCGTTCTCACCCTCATGGTCGTCGGGGTCTTGCTCGGGATTTTAATGGGATCGATCCCCGGTATGACCGCGACAATGACGATCGCAGTGTTGCTTTCGTTTACCTTTACCCTGGAACCGGCGACGGGTATGATGCTACTGCTCGGGATCTACGGCGGTGCAGTCTACGCAGGGTCGATCCCCGCGATTCTAATTCGAACGCCCGGAACCCCGTCGGCCGCTGCCACGATCTTCGACGGGTATCCGCTCGCGAAGAAGGGTGAGGCAGGCCGCGCGATCAGAGTGAGTACGATTGCCTCGTTCGTCGGTGGAATCATCAGCGTTCTCGCGCTGATGTTTCTATCGCCAGTCATCGCAAATGCAGCGCTCGAATTCCGGTCACCGGAGTTCTTTGCGCTTTCGCTGTTCGGGCTGACTATCATCGCGAGCGTGAGCGGTGATTCGGTGCCGAAAGGAATGATCTCGGGCCTGTTGGGTATGCTGATCGCGACAATCGGCATCGACCCGATCAGCGGCTATCAACGCTTCACGTTCGACATCCCCAACTTGATGGGCGGCATCGAGTTCATCGCGGTGATGATCGGGTTGTTCGGGATTGCCGAAGGGTTGCGAAAGTACGCCCAGGGAATTGACGACGAGCAGAACAAACCCGATCAGGATATCACCGGAGTCTTACCGTCGTTTGCGGACGTAAAATCGATCGCACCGGTTTCGATCGGGTCGGGTGTCGTCGGATCACTAATCGGTGCGATTCCGGGAGCCGGCGGGGACATCGCGTCGTTTATCACCTACAACGAAGCGACGCGATGGTTGAAAGGCACGGCACCGTCGTTCGGAGAAGGGAATATCCGCGGGGTCGCCGCAGCCGAATCCGGAAACAACGCGAGTACCGGTGGCGCCCTCATTCCGACGTTCACGCTCGGAATACCCGGCGACTCCGTCTCGGCGCTGCTCATTGGTGCACTGATGGTCCACAACGTCAATCCTGGCCCTGGACTCTACGAGGACGAATCGGGGCTACTGTACACGATCTTTATCGGGTTTTTGTTGATTTACGTTATTATCCTCGTGTTCGGACTCCTCGGGGCGAATTACTGGGCCCGTCTGATCAACATCCCGCAGGCGTACCTCTGGCCGGTCATCTTCGTCCTCTGTGTGATCGGAGCGATCGCACTCTCCGGGACGGTTTTCAACGCGTGGGTGATGGCTGTAGCGGGTGTGCTCGGTTTCGTGATGCGTCTCCGAGGGTATCCGTTAGCCCCGATGGTGCTTGGGTTGATACTCGCACCGATAGCCGAAGAAAACCTTCGACGATCGATCGAACTCTCCGGCGGGTCGCTGGATATATTCTACACTAGCCCAATCGCACTCACCGTCATCCTCCTGAGCATCGCGACTATTGCCGCCCCAGCGGTCCGAGCAATCCGCAGCTAACTTCTCGTTTTCGTTCCGTCTTATTCTTCGCTTTCGTCATGTCTTATCTTTCGATTTTGTCACGTCTTATCCTTCGCTTTCGGTACGTTCGTCTTCTATCGACGGAGTTCGGTCGTTTCTAGAGCGAGTTCACAGTGGGTTCATCAACACAAACCACCAGTACAGTCGATCCGACGCGAGGAAGACCCTCGTTTGAAACAGTTCATCAGTAGTTCTGAGGAATCTAATACAATGGGGGTTTCTGTGATAACTGGTATATCAGTACCCACAGTCGAGAACGTAGTTTGCGACGAGCAAAAGACAGACGACACCGAGAAGAACCGCCAGGAAGCCGATGGAAACGCCCCAACCGAACAGGTCCGCGAGCGATCCAACGACCACCGAACCGGAGGCGGCGATCGTCATGTAGACCGTCCGAAAGAGCCCAAACCCGAATCCCTGTTCGTCTTCAGAAAGTCGATCCATCAACCGGGGAAACACCGCTGCCCCCCATCCCATGCCGATCCCGAGCAAAACGGCTCCGACGGCCATCAGCTCCGTACTTGGCCCCTGAATAAGTAGACTGAAACCAGCCATGCCCGAAATCATACAAATCCCGATCGCCGGATCGCGTCCGAAACGATCCGCAATAGCACCGACACCAACCTGTAACACGCCCTGTGAAAGGAAGTACAATCCAAACAGGATTCCCGAAAGCGTCGTTGAAAGTCCATGGTACTGGACCAAAAACGTGGGCAAAAACGAGGCGACTGCTTGCCAACTGAACTCCGTAACGATCGCGATAGTGCCCGTGAACACGATCGGCGGGCGCGAGAGCAAATCGAAAATTGGCTCGAGTTTGAACTGTTCACTCATCGATCCATCGGGGTTCGACGGTTCAATGGGGCGGATACGCCAGAGCGCAAGAATGAATACGAGAAATGCGACGATCGCTGTGAGAAAGAGAGCCGGTCGCCACCCATACCGAACGGCCACCCACGTAATCACGACCGGTGTCGCCAGGCCCGCAAGCGGAGCACCCGAGTTGTGAACCCCGATTGCAGTGCCTGTATCGTCGTATATCCGCGTCAGGAGCGTGGTCGCCACGCTGTAGTGGAGCCCGGCCACGCCGCCGAGTAAGACGGTTCCGAGAACGAAGACGCCGAATCCTGGTGCGACTACGATCACGAGCGTCGTGAGACCTGTTCCCGCGACCGAAATTAGGATGATAAGTCGTTCGCCGTACCGGCCTGCGAGTATCCCACTGGGAAACTGCGTCAGTGCGTACGCGAGCCACATACACGTCAAGGCGGCTCCGATTTGTGTACGAGAAACGTCAAACTCAGCTGCGATATCGGGAACGACCGGGCTGATCGCCAGTCGTCCGAACACCGTTACGAACAGTGCCAACGTACAGACGGTGAGCACTGTTTCCCGATACTGCCAACCCATCGCTTGCACGGAGTTTTCGGGTGGAATCGGTAAACGCTTTGGAAATGCTTCGGATTGGGAACGCTTCGAATCGGTGTCTGAAGGTGGAAGTGTCTCCAATCGGTGTCCGAAAACGGCGGTACCAGCAGTAGTATTCGTATCATCCAACAATAGAACACAGGCCCATCGAGGAGATTATATATTTGATTGTTTGTACTTTTTAGAGATTGACCACCATATGATATATTGAGTGTATGGCTACTAGATCGTGGGTATCATCTCACTGCCAATAGGAAGGGCATACAGAAGATCGTGCTGTGCGGTGCCCATACACGGAATATTGCTGTTGAGAGGCTAATAATGGGGAATTCGTCCAGGCCGACGGACGAACCTATCAAAATATCTCCCGATGGGTTGGGTCGATACTAACCGACAGATATCATCGATGAGATCGACTGTATACAACGATAAGAGATACTCAAGTGAGTATGTGACAAATACGGTGATTTTGATTGTAGATCTCCCATCAGCGGAATATGCCGACAGTACCATCAAACATACCAATACAACACATATAGAATGTTTCAGATATAATTGTGTCACCGCTAGAGACTACTCGAAATGGAAAACCAGAATAGACGAGAAGTATCGACTTCGCCAGCGACGCTGTGCAACAGTCGGAAGGGGAGTGAATAGGAACATTTTATAACGTTGAGTGAGAAACCGTACCATGGACCGTGAGGAGTTCGCTCTTGCAGCGACAACGAATGATCTAACACGGGAGTCGGAAGCTCGAGGGGCGGCGGATTGTATTGAATTTCGAATGGACAAGGCCGAGGACCCACTCGCGCAACTCGAGAACTACGACGGGGAGTTGCCGATCATTGCGACGAACCGTTCACAGTGGTTCGGCGGCAATGCAATCGATCACGGTCGACTCGATCGATTGATGGAAGCGGCACGGTCCGAGTCCGTCGAAATGGTCGATATCGAACTGGAAACCGCGCGCGGAAAAGAGTGGGTTCTCGAAGAGTTTCGCGAGACGGACATCGAGCTAATCATCTCCTTTCACGAATTCGAGGAAACGCCGGACCAAACAACGCTCGACGCGATCATCGAGGAGTGCGCCCAGTACGGTGATATCGCGAAGGTAGCGACGTTTGCAAATGATCGGACAGATACGCTCCGAATGCTACGTGCGATCAACTCCGCGACGGAAGATGGAATTCAGATTGCCGGTATCTCGATGGGTGAGATAGGGAGCCACGTTCGGGTTCTCGGTCCCCTGTACGGGTCGAAACTCGGATACGCACCCCTCGAGACCGATACGAGCGAGTACGCACCAGGACAGATTTCTCTCCAACGGGTACGGTCGCTGATCGATGCAATAGAACAAGGAGAAGCAGCGACGCAGATAATCGACGGCGTCGAAGAGCGCGCTCCAGCCTCGCACGGATACAGTCAGACGGACTGACTCCAGATTGACCGGACTGTTTTCAGACGAACTGCTCTCAGGTGGGCTAATTTCAGACGGACTAATTTTGATTCGAAGGGGTATTGCAGGTGCGTCAGACACCACTATGTCCGCAGTTGTGCCAACTTGTGAGGAGGAATTTACAAACGTCGCGGAAAGTTCGGACACACGCC